>NZ_JANSIY010000080.1:0-11689 GCF_047462295.1 Synechococcus sp. H60.3
CCACCCGCCTACGCGGTGGGGTAGTTCATTTCTGAGGTGTTGGGCCTTGTGGGGTGGGGCGATGCGCTTGGCCAGAACCGCTAAGGTAGGAATCCCGTTGACGAAGAGATACTGGCCTGCCCTGCTCCCCCTAGGCCGAAACCACCCGTGTCCGGCTCTGGGTAGCCGCGAGCACTATGGGTAATACACTCCTCCTGGCTTTTTTGCTTCTCCTCTCAGGGGCCTGCTCCGGGGCGGAAACCGCCATCACGGCCATGGACAACTTGCGCTTGGAGTCCCTGATCGAAGAACAAGGGGATCCACAAGGCCTCTATCGGCTGGCGCAACAACAGCGATCCCGGCTGATCACCACCTTGCTGCTGGTGAACAACTTCGTCAACATTGGCATCGCCGCCCTGGCCACCACCATCTCTATTGAGCTACTGGGATCCCAGTTTGGAGCTTTGGCCGCCACCGTGCCCACCACGATCCTGGTGCTCCTGTTTGGAGAAGTAGCCCCAAAGTCCCTGGCGGTGAGCCATCCGCTGGCAGTGTTCCGCTGGGTGGTGCGGCCTGTTCATGTCCTCTCGGTGCTGCTGCGCCCTTTTACCGACGCCTTTGAATGGATTGTCAGCCGGCTGTTCAACCTGTTGGAGCTCTCGCCGCTGACGGCCACCGCTTCCCTCAAGGATTTGGAGCTGCTGATCGACGTGCTGGGGCAGCGGGGGCTGCTGGATTGGCAAAAGCGGCGCCTGTTCCGAGGCGCCTTGGCTTTGGATTTGCTCCAGGCGGGAGATGTGGCCAAACCTAGGGTAAAAATGGAGACCATCTCCCACGATAAAACCCTGCAGGATGTGGTGAAGCTCTGCCTGGAAACAGGCTACTCCCGCATCCCTGTGCAAGGAGAATCCAAAGACGAGATCGTCGGCGTCATTCACCTCAAGCAGGCTCTGCGCTACCTGGAGCAAAAGGGCAACGCTGAGGTCACCAAGGCCATGTCTCCGCCTTTTTTTGTGCCCGATACCAAGCGTGTCAGCCTGCTGCTCAAGGAAATGCTACGCTCCCGCCAACACCTGGGGATCGTGGTGGATGAGTTTGGCGGCACCACCGGCTTGATCACGCTGGAGGACATTTTGGAAGAGCTGGTGGGAGATATCTACGACGAAAGCGATCTCTCCCCCCTGCTGCTGCAGCGACAACGGCGACAGCGCCCCTCCTCTTCTGGATCCCCCTAAGGGAGGCTGCTAGCCAGCTTCTGCAGAGTCTTGGTTGGCTTCGGGGGAGGGGCCCGGATCGGCGGGGTAACGGGCAACAAAAAAGATCCAGAAGCTGTGGATCCCTACGCCCATACCCCACCCGCCCAATAGAGGCAGCAGCCACGGCCAATCGGCTCGGTACAACTGCTGGAAAAACACCAGTCCCGAGGCACTGCAGAGAAAAACCGCCAGATGGGCCGCGTAGGTGTAACGGTCATCCAGCTTGCGAAACTCAGGATCCCGACGGGAGGGCTTGCGGGGCCAGCGAGGTGGCATGGCAAAACTGGGCAGTTAAAACCTTCTTTACTGTAGAACAACCCTGGACAGGGATCCCTGCGGCTCGGGGCCTAACCCCAGTGGGTTGCCCGGCGTCTGCTTTCCAAGTTTAGGAGGTTGGGTGGGGCCGCTCCCGCCAGCGGCAACTGGGGGGATCCGTTTCGCCGGGCTGGGTGGCAAACTCCAGCGGCCCGTTTTCGGTGTATAGGTGCAGGTCGAACCAGAAGGTGGATCCCTGTTCCAGCTTGCTTTCCAGGCAGATGCGGGTGTAGTGCTTCTCCAGAATGTTGCGCACAATGGCCAGGCCCAGGCCGGTGCCCTCCAAAGTGTGGACGCGGTTCTCGACGCGGAAAAAGCGGTCGAAGATCCGCTCTTGATCCTCCGGGGCGATGCCGATGCCCGTATCGGCCACCGCCACCCGCACCGCCTGCGGGGATCCATCCGCCTGCACCACCAGGTGGGCATGCACCGTCACCAGACCTCCCGACGGCGTGAACTTGAGAGCGTTGCCCAAAAGATTGGTCATCACCTGCAGCAGCAGATCGTAGTTGCCCCACACCAGGGGCAGATCCGGATCGACAAACTTGCGCAACTGGATCCCTTTGTCGCGGGCTTGCAGGTGGTGGGTGCGCAGGGTCTGCTCGATCACCGCCGCGATATCGACGGCCTCGAAGTGGTACTGCTTGCCCGACTCCAGACGCGACAAATCCAACACATCGTTGACCAAGCGGGTGAGGCGATCGGTTTCGCGGTTGGCAATTTCCAGATAGTCCAGCCGCTCCTCTGGCGACATCTGCTCGCCGTACTCGTAGAGGGTCTCGATAAAAGACTTAATACTAAAGAGGGGGGTACGCAGCTCGTGGCTGATGTTGCTGATGAACTGGGCCTTGGCCTCGTTGAGCTCCACCTCGCGGGTGATGTCCTGTACCGTCATTACAATCCCCTTGAGGTTTTGCCGCCGCGGGTCGGATACCGGCGACAGCAGGATGCGAACGACGCGCTTGATGGGGCCGCTGAGGTTGACGCGAATTTCCTCTGCCTCTTGATCCCCGCGGGCAATTTGCATCAGGGGGCGGGCCAACTGCTGCCGTAGATCCTCCGGCAACAGCTCCGGCAAAGGCTTGCCCAAGACGGGATCCCCTTCCCAGCCGAACATGCGAGAGGCCGCCGGGTTGAGCAGCAGCACCCGAAACTCGGCATCCAACAAAATGGCGGCATCGACGATAGAGAAAACCAACGTCTCCAACTTGGCTTTGGCGGCGGCCAGTTCTTCGATGTTCTGCTCTTCGTAGCTCTGCAGCCGCTCCGCCATCTCGTTAAAGCTGTCGATGAGCTGGGCCAGCTCTCCCCCAAAGGGCAGGTCGATGCGCTGCTTGAAGTTGCCCTTGGTGATCTCCTGGACGCCCTTGACCAGTTCTTTGATGGGGTAGGTGATGGTGAGGGCATTGACCACGGATCCCAGGATGGCCAGAACCCACACTGCCAAAAACACCCCAATCGAGACCTCCCGCGCCAGTTGCGTGGAGCGCACGAGGGCGGGGTTGGGGTTGATGCCGAGGCCAAGGGTGCCCAAAAAGCGGCCCTGATGATAGATGCCGACAAAAATGTCCGTCACCCGCCCGGCGGGGGTGAGGTGGGTGCGCACCAGCGGCTGGCCCTCGGCAGGCGGGCGGTTGTCCGGCAGTTGGATGCGGCGGGTAAGGCTGAGGGAGGTTTTCACCTCCTGGTTGGAAAACGGGATCCCGTAGTAGATGTTCCCTTCCGGGTCGGCGTAGAGCAAATAGCGGATGCTGCTGGTGCTCTCAAAGTATTGCCGCGACAGTTGGGCCACTTCGCCGATGCGATCTTCGGCAATCAGGGGAGCAACATTGGCTGCCAACAGCAATCCCAGATCCCGGCCAAAGCGGGCCTCGTTGAAGCGGGCATCCTGCTGCACAGTGCTGATGGCCCAGAAGGTGAAGCTGCTCACCACCAGCGAGACCACCAGCGTGGCCACAAAGAGCAACTGGGTCTCCAGGCGCAGCTTGTGTTTCCAGCGCGCCCACCAGCGCCGCAGGGATCCCCAAAAGCCCCCTCCCCTTGTCGGCTCCGCAGTCTCCCCAGGTGAGGGCTCTGGAGGAGAAGAAGCTGACTCAGGCGATTGGACGTTGACAAGGGGCTCGACAGTGCTGACAGGAGACATGAACCCGACGTAACAACCCTGGAGAACGCTGTCGCCACCATTTTGACATGGCTGCCGACAGGGTTAAGAAAGGGTTAGATTTTCTGAAAAGATTGTTACAACAGAAGGGACACGCCTAGATCCAACTAGGGATCCTAAAGGCGCAAAAGGAAATGCTTCTAGAGGGGTTGCAGGCCTAGCTTCTCAAGCAAAGCCGCATCGGCGGCCGAGCCTGGGTTAGGCGTGGTCAACAACTTTTCGCCGGTGAAGATGGAATTGGCGCCTGCTAAGAAGCACAGCGCCTGGTCGCTCTCGGACAGGTTTTTCCGCCCTGCCGAGAGCCGGATCTGGGCTCTGGGCAGCAGCAGCCGAGCCGTGGCGATGGTGCGCACCAGCAGCAGCGGATCGGGAGGGGGAAGCTGGCCCAGGGGCGTGCCAGCCACCGGCACCAGCGCGTTGATGGGTACCGAAGTCGGCGGGGGCGTCAGGTTGGCCAAAACGTGCAGCAGGGCGATGCGGTCTTCGTCGGTCTCCCCAAGGCCGACAATGCCGCCACAGCAGATCTGCAGGCCGGCTGCCCCCACATGGGCCAGAGTCTCCAGGCGATCCTGGTAGGTGCGCGTCGTGATGATGCGAGGGTAGAACTCCGGCGAGGTGTCCAGATTGTGGTTGTAGGCCGTCAGCCCAGCCGCCGCCAACTGCTGCGCCTGAGCAGCCGACACCATCCCCAAAGTGACACAGGCTTCCATCCCCAGCTCGCGCACCGTGCGCACCATCTCCAGCACCCGCTCAAACGCCTCCCCTTCCGGGGCTGACCGCCAAGCAGCGCCCATACATAGCCGGGTGGCACCGGCTTTTTGAGCAGCCATGGCCTGCTCGCGCAGCGAATCCAGGGAGGTCAAGGGGTAGGTCTCGATCCCTGTCGAGTAGCGGGCGCTTTGGGGGCAATAGGCGCAGTCTTCCGGGCAGCCGCCCGACTTGATGTTGACAAGGGCGCAGAGTTGAACCCGGTTGGGAGGGTGGTGCTGTCGGTGCACCGCTTGCGCCTCGAACACCAACTGCAGCAGCGGCCGATGGTAGATTTCGCGAACGTACTCCAGAGCAATGGCCATGCCGGCAATGTCCAAAACTCCCTAAAAGCTTGCCAGCGCTCTTAGGCTTGGTTAGGATGTAAAATCCGTGCTTTGGGAAGGCGAACCCGTCTCGCTTAGGAACTCAACAATGATAACCCCAGAAGCAGTGGCCAAAGGCCCTATCAGCCAATTTGTTGAGCATCACTTTCGCCACTTTAACGCCGCCGCCCTGGTGGATGCGGCCAAGGGCTACTGTGCTCACCTGGAAAAAGGCGGCAAGATGATGGTGACCTTAGCCGGTGCCATGAGCACGGCAGAGCTAGGGCTTTCCCTGGCTGAGATGATCCGCCAGGACAAGGTGCACGCTATCTCCTGCACCGGCGCTAACCTGGAGGAAGACATCTTCAACCTCATCGCCCACGACTTCTACGAGCGGGTGCCCAACTACCGCGACCTCAGCCCGCAGCAGGAGCAGGAGCTGCTGGAGCGGCACCTGAACCGGGTAACGGATACCTGCATCCCGGAAGAAGAGGCGATGCGGCGCCTGGAAAAAGCTCTGCTGGAAGAGTGGATCGCTGCCGACCAGGCCGGGGAGCGCTACTTCCCGCACGAGTTCATCTACCGCATCCTGCGCAGCGGCCGGCTGGAGCCCTACTACCAGATCAATCCACGGGATTCCTGGGTTTACGCGGCCATGGAGGCCAACTTGCCCATCTACGTGCCGGGCTGGGAGGACTCCACCACCGGCAACATGTACGCTGCCCACTGCATTACCGGTGAGATCCGCCATGTCCACACCGTCCGCACGGGCATTGAGTACATGATCCACCTGGCGGACTGGTACACGCGCACCTCGGCAGAGTGCTCCATCGGCTTCTTCCAGATTGGCGGCGGCATTGCTGGCGATTTTCCCATCTGCGTGGTGCCCATGCTGCACCAAGACCTGGGCCGCAAAGGGATCCCCCTGTGGGGCTATTTCTGCCAGATCAGCGACTCCACCACCAGCTACGGCTCCTACTCAGGGGCAGTGCCCAATGAGAAGATCACCTGGGGCAAGCTGGGGGTTGACACACCTAAGTTCGTCATCGAGTCGGATGCCACCATCGTGGCGCCTTTGATTTTTGCCTGGGTGCTGGGGTGGTAGAACCCCGCTTCAGGATAGACGATCAGCGAGGCTGGGGCTGACCTGAGGTAGGACGGGGCCATTGGGAGAGCAGAATCGCAGCTTCCCAGCGCCTCATGTCCTGGGCAATGCGCAGGGGGGTGAGGCCGTAGCCGTCCGGCTCGTCAATCTCGGAGCCATGCTCCAGCAGCAGCCGCACCACCTCGGGGTTGCCCGACCAAGCGGCAAAATGCAGGGGCAGGCCGCCGGCCCCGAAGCGGGCATTGACGTTAGCACCTCCCTCGAGCAAAGCCTTGGTCACTTCAGGATTGCCCAGGCGGGCAGCTTGGTGGAGGGGGCTGGCTCCGCCGCGATCTAACCGGTTGGGATCCGCCCCAGCGGCCAGCAAAAGGCGGGTGTTGAGGCCGCTTTCGACGAAGAACAGAGCCGTCTTGCCCCGCTCCTCGACGACATTGGCGTCTTTCCCCAGCCAGAGAGCCAGTTGCAGCCGCAGCGGGTTGGCGGTGGCCAGGACTTGTGGATCTTCTGGCAGGGAGTAGCCGTAGAACCCCAGCCCCCCTACCAGCAGGGATCCCAGCCCGGCACCCACAGCCCACCACCTATGCTCCATGGCCCTACTCCTCAAAGAACAGGATGGCAATCCCTTGGCTGGGTAGGGCCTGGGCCGAAAGCAGCAAGGGGTTACTGAGGGCAGGTTGCACAGCAGCAGCGGGAAAGAGGCGCAAAAACGCTGCTAAAGGTTGCAGCTCGCATTGGGACGCCTCAGCGGCGGCGGTGCGATACATAGTCGGGATGACCAACTTGGGCTGCAGCACTTCGATGGCTGCCTTGGCCGCCTCGGGATCGTAGTTTTTCGGCCCACCCCCCACCGGCACCAGCAACAGGTCAGGGCGAGCCAGCAAGATGGACTGTTCCCGGCCAATGGGCTGCAGGGCCCCTCCCAAATGGACAATGTCAATCCCGGCCATGCGCCAGCGCCAGCCCACGTTGAGGCCAAAGCGAGGGCCCCGCGGCATGCGCACCCCCTGCACGCGGATCCCATCGATGACGTAGTCCCCGGGCTGAAACAGCACCTTGGGGTTGCCGGGCACGACGTCCAGGGCCCCTTCGTCCAGGAGGCGGCTGCTGAGCAGCACCAGATCGGCCTTAACGCTGGGAGGAGGATAGCCAGCCGTGCAGCCCCCCGGCCGAAAGGGGTTGACCAGAAAGCGCTTCCCCTCCCCCTCGAACAAAACGCAACTGTGGTGCAGCCAGGTCAGTTGCAAGCTCTGGGGGGTAAACTCCAGGGATCCCCCTGGGGAAGGGGCCGTTTGAGCACCTCCTCGCTGACCCCCCACGGCAAGGGATCCCAGCAGGCTAGCGCTGGCTTGCAAAAGCTGGCGACGCTTCATGGGGTGGGGATCCCTGACGCAACCACGGCAGCCGCTGGCTGAGGCGCTCCTAAGGCATGGAGCTGCGCCAAGCGCAGAAAGTTGCTCAACAGGCGTTTGCCCTCAGCGGTCAAGATGCTCTCCGGGTGGAACTGCACGCCCTGCACGTGGAGATAGCGGCGGTGGCGCACCCCCATGATAGTGCCATCGCAGGTTTGGGCCGTCACCTCTAGCTCGTCAGGACAGGTGGAAGCCTCGATGACCAAACTGTGGTAGCGGGTGGCCGCAAACGGCTGGCTCAGCCCCTCAAACACCCCCACCCCCTGGTGGTAGATGAGCGAGGTTTTACCGTGCATCAGCTCAGGGGCGGGCACGATGCGCCCCCCGTAGACCTGGCCAATGCACTGGTGCCCCAGGCAGACGCCCAAGATTGGCAGCTCGGATCCCAGCTCCCGAATCAGCTCCAGCGAGATGCCGGCATCCTCAGGCCGCCCTGGCCCCGGCGAGATGACCACCGCCTCCGGCTGCATCTGGCGCAGCTCGGCCACTGAGATCTCGTCATTGCGAAAAACCCGTACCTGGGCCCCCAGCTCCCCCAGGTATTGCACCAGGTTATAGGTAAAGCTGTCGTAGTTGTCGATTACAACCAGCACGATGGCACCCGGCGACGGCACCTCATTTTAGCATTGCCGAGGCTTGGCTCTTCCCCAGCGGCAAGACTCGCAACCCAGAGCCAACACCCGGATCAAGCTTGTATCCTGGAGGATATAGCACACAAGCGGCAGCGAGGTGGCTCGCTTTTAGGTTGTTTTCCCATGATTTTTCGGATCCCATGAACCCGCTCCTCTCCCCGGCAACCGATTTGCTGGACGAGTTGCGGCAGCTTTTCCCCTTCGAGCTGGACGAGTTTCAGATCCGGGCCATTCAGGTTCTGGCGGCAGGGGAATCGGTGGTGGTCTGTGCTCCCACCGGATCTGGCAAGACCCTGATCGGAGAATATGCCATCTATCGGGCTTTGTCCCAGGGCAAGCGGGTTTTTTATACAACCCCGCTGAAGGCTCTTTCCAACCAAAAGTTTCGCGATTTCGGCCAGCAATTCGGCCCAGAGCAGGTTGGCCTCCTCACTGGCGACATCTCCCTTAACCGGGAGGCGCCGATCTTGGTGATGACCACTGAGATCTTCCGCAACATGCTCTACGGCACGCCGCTCTCTCTCGCCGTCCAGCAGGGGGCTTACGGCAGCGAGATGGATGCGTGGGAAGCGGCGGAGGCCCTGAGCCGGGATCCCTTGCGGGATGTGCAGGCGGTGATCCTGGACGAATGCCACTACATGAACGACCAGCAGCGGGGCACTGTCTGGGAAGAAGCCATCATCTACTGCCCTGCCCACATTCAGCTGGTTGCCCTCTCGGCCACCCTGGCCAACAGCGACCAGCTCACCGACTGGATGAACCAGGTGCATGGCCCCACCCGACTGATCGACTCCAGCCATCGCCCGGTGCCACTGCAATTTCACTTTGCCAATCGCAAAGGACTGTTCCCCCTGCTGGAGCAAACCGAGTCAGGCCAGTGGGTGTGCAATCGCCGCCTGAAAAGCAAACTCCCCAAGTCCGGCCAGTCCTCCTACGGGGGGGTACCGGATATGGTGCAGGTGGTAGAAAACTTGCGCCAGCGGGACATGTTGCCGGCCATCTATTTCATCTTCAGCCGCAAAGGCTGCGACCTGGCGGTGGCCGGTGTGGGGAACTTGGATTTGATCGCCAGCGAGGCAGAACGGCAGCAGTTGGCCGAGCAGATCGACCGCTTTTGCCGGGAAACGCCGGAAGCCGTGCGTCGGGATCAACTGGATGCCCTCTACCGGGGTATTGCCGCCCACCATGCCGGCATGTTGCCCGCCTGGAAGGGCCTGGTGGAGCATCTGTTTCAGCAGGGGCTGGTGAAGCTGGTTTTTGCCACCGAGACGCTGGCCGCCGGGATCAACATGCCCGCCCGCACCACGGTCATCTCTTCTCTTTCCAAGCGCACCGATAACGGCCACCGTCTCTTGACCGCCTCTGAGTTTATGCAAATGTCGGGCCGGGCCGGACGACGGGGCAAAGATGTGATCGGGCATGTGGTGACGTTGCAATCCCCCTTTGAAGGGGCGCAGGAGGCGGCGCGGCTGGCTACGGCGGGGGCAGATCCCTTGGTGAGCCAGTTTACCCCCACCTATGGCATGGTGCTGAATTTGCTGCAAAAGCACTCTTTGGAGGCGGCGCGGGATCTCATTAACCGTAGCTTTGGCCAGTATTTGCTCTCACTGCAAAAGTTACCCGAACAACAGGAGCTCCAGCGCACGCGCGCCGAGCTGGAAGCGATCGATCGCCTCTTGGGAGATATTTCTGCTGAAGATATTGCCCGCTATGAAAAAATGCAGGCGCAACGGCGGGAAGAACGACGCATCTTGCGCTACCTGCTCAATCAGCGAGAAGCCGAGCCGGATCCCACCCTGCGCCTGTTGGCTTTTCCCCACATCCAAGCCCAAGAGGAAAAGATCCGCGCCCTGGAAGCCCGCATCCGCGAAAACCCTGCCCACAAAGTTGGGAAAAAGCTGCTGGGTTTACAGGAAAAGCGCCAGCGCCTGCTCAAGCGTCTGCAGCACCTGGAGCGGCAAAGCGACTCGGTACAAGAGTTGCGCTGGCAGCAGTTTATGGCCCTGGTGGGTGTGTTGCAGGAGTTCGACTGTCTGCAGGGGTACCAACCTACCGCCAGTGGAGAGGTGGTGGCCGCTCTGCGGGGAGATAACGAGCTCTGGCTGGCGCTGGCCCTGCTCTCTGGCGAATGTCTAGGCTGCGCTCCCCATCACTTGGCTGGGGTGATCGCTGCCCTGGTGGCCGAGCCTCCCCGTTCAGGAACCTACAGCCGGCTGCGGACTTCCGGGCTAGTCGAGGATGTGCTGCAGGGCTTGCGAGGCCTGCGGCGGCAACTCTTCCGCAGCCAGCGGCAACACCAGGTGTTTCATGTGCCGATTGGGTTCGAGCCCGATCTGGCCGGGATCGTGGAACACTGGGCCCAAGGGATCCCCTGGGAAAAGCTAGAGGCCAGCACCAACCTGGATGCTGGAGATATCGTGCGCCTCATCCGCCGCACGCTGGATTTGCTCTCCCAGATTCCCTACCTACCCCATCTGCCGGTGGAGTTGCGGGAAAACGCTCGCGAAGCCCAAAAAATGCTGGATCGCTTCCCGGTCAGCGAGCTTATCTGAGCGTAGACTGAAGGAATCTGCCAGGATTCGGTTGCCCCTGGGGATCTTCTCTTTGGGGAACTGGGAGTGGACAGACAGGTTTTGTCCGTCCAGCCAACTGCCTAGGGCCCACAGTCCGCCGGCGCAAACGCGATGCCGCTAACGGCGGGAAATGCCGCTGGGCCGAAAAGTGTTTCGTTGCCAGTAAAGATCGCTTAGTTATCCCACTCGCGCAGCGCTCGCCCTGGAGAAAGTTACCCTTGTGGAGATTTCTCTAGCCGGTTGCGGGCTCTGGAAGCAGGAACAAGCAGCAAGGCTGGACGGTGCTCAGCTATGTTCAGCATTCGGTGCTTGTAGGCCCTTCGGAGTGGGTTATGCTGCCGCCTGCCTACTCAGCCCTGCCCAAGCGAAACCCGCTGAGCCTGCCGAATCAGGCGCGGGTGGCTGTCTATGTGGTGGTCAACATCGAGCACTTCACCTTTGGCAAGTTGGGTACTGCCATCCAGCCCCATCTCACCACCTCGCCCGAGATCGCCAACTATGGCTGGCGGGATTACGGCAATCGGGTGGGGATTTGGCGCCTGTTTGAGTTGTTCGCAGAGCTGGGGATCCCAGGAACTGCTGCCTTGAACGCCGAAATGGTGGAGCTATATCCCCCCATCCTTGAGGGGATCCGCCACCACTGCTGGTCGGTGATGGCTCATGGCTGGAACAACTCCACTGGCCACAGCGGCCTGACCCGCCAGGCAGAAGAGGAGCTGATCGAACGCAGCTTGTCCCTTTTGGAGAAGACAGTGGGATTTCGTCCCTGGGGCTGGCTAACGCCGGGGTTTTCCGTTAGCGAGAATACTTTTGACTTGCTCAGAGCTGCCGGGATCCGCTACACCGCCGACTGGGTGAACGATGATCAGCCCTACTGGCTACAAACTGCCGCTGGCCCTCTCCTGGCGATCCCCTACACCTTGGAAGCCAACGACATCACTCTCTGTCTCAGTGCCCGCCTAGCAGCAGAAGCTTTTGCCCAAGCCCTCATCGCTCAGTTCGATCAACTCTGGCAAGAGGGAGAACGCTTCCCTCGCATTATGGCCATTGGCCTGCACCCTTTCATCGTCGGGCAACCGCTGCGGGTGGGATCCCTGAAAAAAGCGCTCCAGCACATCCGATCCCGTCCCCAAACTTGGCTCACCACGGCAGATGGTCTCTACGAATGGTATGCCCAAGCCTGCCC
>NZ_JANSIY010000081.1:0-11626 GCF_047462295.1 Synechococcus sp. H60.3
ATCACCGTTTCGGTGGGCAATGTGGAGCTGCTCAATGTCCGCATTCGGCTGCTGATCTCTTCGGTGGACAAGGCCAAGGAGATTGGGATCAACTGGTGGGAATCGGATCCCTATCTCAGCAGCCAGGCGCGGGAGCTGCTGGAAACCAACCGCCAGTTGCTGCAGCGGGTCAGCGAGTTGGAAAAGCAACTGGCCCAAGCTTTGCCCAAGGGAGGCAATGGTAAGGAGTGAACAACTCCCGACACCCATCTTCGTTAAGTCAACACAACATGGCTGACGCCACGCTGCGCGCACCGATAGCGTACGGGCTTCCCGCTTCCCAGACTTGTTGGTACAGAGGTCTCAGCGTGCGGCCACCCTGCAACCCACGGCGGGAAACTCTCCAGAGATTTAACTTGTGCTCCCCACTTGTAGCACGAACGGCTTTCATCCCGACACTGATTGGCTCTTCACCCATACAGTGCGGGGCTTCGCGCCGATTAAGCTAACACACTGCCCCACCAGCGGGGCCAGGGATCCCAGGCTAGACTGGCAGGTGGGGTGGTTTGATTGAGGTGACGCGCATGGCGGTTGGGATCGACCTTGAGCAGAGAAACAGGTGCCAGCTAAGGGGGCTGGCCTGGGCGGTGGGGGTGGCGCTGCTGCTGGCGATCCCCAGCCTGGCCTGGGGGCAAAGCCCGCGTGCCATCAGCATTAGCGCCGATGTCCAGGAGGCCAATGCCAACACGGGGGTGTTTGTAGCCACCGGCAACGTCACCCTCAGCTTCCCTGCCGAGCGCCTCACGGCCCGCGCCCAGAGAGCAGTGTACTACAGCCAGGAGCAGCGAATCGAGCTGGAGGGCCAGGTTACCATCCGCCAAGGGGAAAATCAGTTGCAAGCAGAAAAGGTCATCTATCACATCGAAAAAGGCACCATCCAGGCCGTGCCAGCAGCAGGAGGCCAGGTGGAGTCCGTTTATGTGCTACCGGAACCAACTGCAAGCCCCTAGCTAAGGCTTAGATCCAGATCCTGCTGAGAGAAGTGCTCCTCCGCTGTCGGCTTCTGGAAGAAACGCCCACGAAAGGATTCGAACCTCCGACCCCTGGGACCGGAACCCAGTGCTCTAGTCCGCTGAGCTACGTGGGCAGTGCATAGCCCCTATCCTACCCTCCAATTTCGCCTGCCTGCAAGTCTCGCAGGGGAGCAAAGCTACGGCGGTGCTGGGGGCTCGGCCCCAAGCGCTGCAGCGCCAATCGGTGCTCCTGGGTGCCATAGCCGACGTTGGTGCGCCAGCCGTAGCCGGGGTACTGTTGATCCCAGCTCTGCATCAGGGTATCCCGCCAGACTTTGGCCACGATAGAAGCGGCGGCGATGGAGAGGCTGAGCTGATCCCCCTTGATCAGCGCCGTCTGCCGGGATCCCAGCTCTGCCAACGGCAACCCATCCAGCAGGATGTGCTCCACTTCCCCCACCTGCGCCAGCGCCCGTTGCATGGCCAGCAGCGTGGCCTGGCGAATGTTGAGCCGGTCGATCTCGGCAGCAGAGGCACTGCCAATGCCTACGGCCAGGGCTACTTGGGCAATCCGCTCCGCCCAGTAGGCACGCTGCGGCGGGCGCAGTTGTTTGCAGTCCTTCACCCCTGACAGCGCCTCCGGCTCCAGATGGGCCGGCAAAATCACCGCTGCTGCCACCACCGGCCCGGCCAGAGCCCCTCGCCCCACCTCATCCACCCCCGCCACGCGCTGCATCCCTCGTTGCCACAGGGATCCCTCCCACCTCAGGCTGGGTTGCGCTGCCTTGTCCATACCCCAAGCTCTGGAGTCAACGATACTCTAGACTGAGCCAACTGACCAACGGCGGGGTTTGCTCCCGGGCTCAACGGGCTGGCTAGCTGCTGCGGGAGCGCCGTCGTCTGGAGGCTGCCGGAGATTGCTGAGACGGGTCGATGACTACCTCCTGGGGCGTCACCGTTGCCGCCGGCTCCGCCATCGATGACAGAGGCGGAGTTTCCGACTCGGGGAGCTCTGGTGGGGGAAGAGTATTCACCGGCTCCTGCTCCGGCAAAGCGGCGGCTTCAGGGGGAAACCTCTCCGCCGTGCCGTTGCCAGAAGTTGCACCGGCCTCCGCCTCTTCCGGGCTGGCCATCTTTACAGTGCCCGGCAGGGCCACCATCACCACTGTGTCGCGGCCTGAGGGCGGTGGCTGATCCAGGAGCAACAGCGGCGACAGCCCTAACTCTGAGTAGACCCGCTGTTGCAAGGGGGTCATCTCCACAGTAATGGCTTGCCGGGCTGGACGGCTTTCTGGGAACTCCACCCCACCGGCGCGAGCGGATCGCCCAGAGGCGGACTGGTCTTTGCGGGAACCCTGCTCTTCCGCATCTTCTCCCCAGTCAGGACGCCGGGATTCTTTGCGCTTCTGCTCCGCTCCGCCCCCTGCCGGCGGCAAGAGATCTTCCCCCGGCGGCTCCAGGCTGCCCCCTTCTGCCCCAATGTCCCCGCTCCGGGAAACTGGGCGCTGGCCTACGCGGGGATCCACCCACTCGTCGCGGGGGCGTTTGCGCCCCACCTCAATCCGTGGTTCCTCCAGATCCGGTCGCTGTTCTGGGGTGGGACGGGAGCGGCGCAAGGAGACACGGCCTTCGGTTCGCGACACCCCATCGCTCCCCAGCCGCAGACGCGTCCGCTGCGAGTCGCCCTCCTGGAGCAGGCTTGGGCTGGAACCGTCCTCTTCGCCCTCCTCCCCCTCAGTAGGCAACGTTACCGGCAGGCCACTTTCGACCGTCAACAGCCGTCCTGGCTCAGCTCCTGGCAGGCGGGCCAGGATCCCTAGCCCCTCACAAGTAGGACAAGAGTGGCCGAAGATCTCGTAAAGACTTTGCCCCTGCCGTTTGCGGGTGAGCTCCACCAGCCCCAATTCCGACAACTGAACCACCTGAGGGCGGGCTTTGTCGTGGGCGAGGGCCTTGTTGAAGTGCTCCAAAACCAGCAACTGGTCGCGGCGGGAATCCATGTCGATGAAATCCACCACGATCACGCCGGCAATGTTGCGCAGCCTCAGTTGACGAGCAATCTCGGTGGCCGCCTCACAGTTTGTCCACAGCACTGTCTCGCGAGAGGTGGCCGATTGGGTGAAAGAGCCGGAGTTGACATCGATCACCGTCAGGGCTTCGGTGGGCTCGATGACGATGTAGCCACCGGAGGGGAGATCCACCCGCGGTCGCAGCGCCTGCCGGATGACTGCATTGACCCGGAAATACTCCAGGATGGGGGTGGGATCACGGTGGGCATCGACCACGACGCCGGGCGGCATCTGGCCCTTGTTCCAACCTTGCAGATAGCTGCGCACCCGCTTTGCGCCAGCAACAGAGTCGGTAACGATGCGGTTTACATCCTCCGAGTAAACGTCCCGCAGCACCCGCTGGATAAAATCGTCGTCTCGGCTGAGCAGCCCTGGCCCTCGTGCCGCCTGATACTGCTGTTGAATATCCTCCCAGAGCTTTTTCAATTGCTCCAGGTCTTCGATCATCGCCTCTTCAGATACCCCCTCGGCCTCGGTGCGCACCAACAGGCCCATCTGCGGGGGTTTGATCAAAATGGCCAGCGACTTCAGGCGATTGCGTTCTTCCCGATCCTCAATGCGGCGGGACAGATGAACCCCTTTGCCGTAGGGTCGCAGCACCAAGTACCGCCCTGGAAAGGCCAGATCGCCGGTGAGGCGTGGCCCTTTGTTGCCGGTGGGCTCCTTCATCACCTGCACCAGCACCTTCTGCTGGGGCAGAACCAGCTCGGAGATGGAGGCATGGTTGCGCTTAAGGCGCAGCGGGCCTAGGTCGCTGACGTGAATAAAGCCGTTGCGTTCGCCGGAGCCGATGTTGACAAAGGCAGCGTCGATGCTGGGCAGGACGTTCTCGATGATCCCGACGTAGACATCTCCCACCTGGTGGGTGCCACTAGCAACAATCAGCTCTTGCACTTGGTCTTCAGCGAAGACAGCAGCGACGCGATGTTGCTCGTCAATGACAATCTGCCTGGGCATTAACCTTCCTCCCCGCCCCCAGGGCCTGCGGTTGTGGATTGAACCCTCCTTGCGGCGAGGTGCTGTTCTTTTGTCGGGATCCGCTCAATTAGCCAAAATCGATTCATCATGGGGCTGTCCATTACCCTAAGCTCTACTTTGACGGAGGATGACCGATTTGCTGGGCTTCCACTCCACCATCGATGAGGTGAATCCAAGCTCATCGCATCCTTAGGATTGGGTGGGATTTGCATGGGGATTCATGGATAGGCTCGGGAGGCAAGATGACACCACTCCGCCTCAGGCACCCCAGAAGAAATTAGATGATGGTTTGTGGCAGAAGCCCAATTGTGCCAGCCTAGATCCACAGAAAGACAGAGTTTGCACGCAGAAAGAAACACCTTCTCAGGGGAAAATAGAATGCTAGAGACAGGCCAAAGGGGCACACCTCTCTGTACCACCTATCAACTGGGCCCTGTTGCGCCCGTTACCTGACCTGGGTACTGAGTTAGAATTGACACTCCCTCCGCCTGAAGGTGGGGGATTCTTACGTAGTCCACAGACGAACTCGTAAAGGCGTTGTCAAGCCGCCTCTAGACAGTTCCTTGGGGCAAAGTTCCAAGGTTCTGCTCACTTTTCTGTTCGCGTAGCGGGACAGAGTCCTTTCAGGTTGGCTGAGACGTTGGCATCCCCTAGGCGCTTGCCACCGCCCGGTTTTCTCACCGTGATTAGGTGCTCGCCTGGAAACAGTACGCCTCATCACTAAGTATACTAACTCTATAAGCACCATTGGCGAGCAACCAGAGTTGCCCATGGTCTCTTCGGCTCCACCTTAAAGTAAAAGTATGGGGCTGCCAAGTTATCTTTCTGTGTCTCCATTTCAGAAGATGCCTGCCCTGCCTTTGGCCAGGTTGTCCTGGTAAGCCCTGCAGCGGCAGAAGCCAGCAATAGAAATAGCGCCTGTCGGATCCCTCAGCCCAGACAGGGACGGGAAGCAGCCTTGGTCTCCTTTTTGTCCGGTTGATCCTGGGGCCGCTCCTCAGTTGGGATCGGAGGTGCCGTTGTCCCAGAGCAGTCGCAGCCGCTTGGCCATCTGTAGCGTCCAGCGGGGCAGGCCCAAGGCCTCGGCCATTTGCAGCAGTTGGGCGGGCCGCAGGTAAGCGCCGTCGTTGCGGCAACTGCCGCGGTAGAAGAGGCAGGCACTGCCGTCAGGGGCTAAGCCCTGGAACTCTAGGTAGTAAAGCAGGGGACGGGCATTGAAGAGGGAAGCTTTGCCCGCCTTGGAAGATTTCTCAATCCAAATTTCCCGCGCATCCAGGATCTGGGTAACCCAGGCAGGCCAATTGGCAGTAGGCGACTCGCAGCTAACAGTGAGCTGATACTCGGCGGCATAGACGGCTTCGGTGGCTGAGGGATCCCGCAGGCCAATCTCTTGAATGGCCTGGATGGAGATTTCGGGGGGCAGTTGCTCGGCAAGCAGGGCGCGCAGCTCCTCCGGGGCAAAGGGAGCCCCAGGGCGGGCCAGGAGTTCCAGATCGAGGATCTCCCCATAGCCTTCCTGGCCGATGGGCAGGGCGTTGGCGTTGGTCAGGCGGGGCATGGGGTGATAGCCGCCGCTAAAGGCCAAGGGCAAGCCGGCGCGCCGACAGGCCCGTTCCCACAGCCGCATCAGATCCAGGTGGCCCAGCCAGCGCAGATCCCCGGTTTTGCCGTAGGTGATGCGGAAGCGCTGGGCGGGCGGCTCTGGCTCGAGAGGATCCGGGGTGGGGGTGGGCCGGCTTTGCAGGGGCGGGACGGGCGGGGGCGGGATAACGATGTTGTGGCCAAAGCCGGGGCCGCAGATGCCGCAGGCGGAGCACTTCTCAAAGGAACAATCTTCCACCGTGATGGCTTCCAGGGCGCGGTGGTAGTCTTTCTGCAGCCATTTTTTGTCGATGCCGGTATCGATGTGATCCCAGGGCAAGGGATCCTCCAAACCCAGCTCGCGCATGGGGAGATGGGCGCAAAGGGCAACCGGGTCGGCGCTGGGATCCACGGCTTCGCCACCATAGGCCTTCACCCAGGCGGCATAGGCGGCGTCGATGTTTTCCCACCAGGCGTCCAGGCCGGCGCCGGCCCGCCAGGCCTGCTCGATCATGCGGCCCAGGGAGCGATCCCCCTTGCCGATAAAGTCCTCCAGGATGCTGAAGCGGATATCGGTGAAGTGGGCCTTGACCCTCCGCAGCCGTCGCAGTTCCTTTTGCAGCAGGCCCTGCTTGCGCTGCACGTCGGCGTAGTCTACCCGATGCCACTGGAAGGGCGTGTGGGGTTTGGGGACAAAGTTGGAGACCGTGAGGGTAAACTCCACCTTCTTGTGACCCAAGGCTGCACACTCTCGCTGCAGCATTTCGACAGTGCGGGCAATCCCAATGACATCGGCGTCGGTCTCGCCGGGCAGGCCAATCATGAAATAAAGCTTAATTTTGTCCCAGCCCTCCTGGACGGCGGTGCGGATGCCACGGATGAGGTCGGCATCGCTCAGGCCCTTGTTGATGATGTCCCGCAGCCGTTGCGTGCCCGCCTCTGGGGCAAAGGTCAGACCGGAGCGGCGGGATCCCTTCATGATGGCGGCAATTTGCCCATCGAAGCGATCCACCCGTTGGCTGGGCAGCGAGAGCGCAACCTGCTGGCCAAGGAGACGGTTGTGCAGCTCGGCCCCCACCGCCGGCAGGGAAAGGTAGTCGGAGCAACTGAGGGAGGAGAGGGAAAATTCGTTGTAGCCGGTTTTGCGCATGCCCTGCACCACCGCTTCCACTACTGCTTCCGGCTCCACATCGCGGGCTGGACGGGTGAGCATGCCCGGCTGGCAAAAGCGACAGCCGCGGGTACAGCCCCGCCGCACTTCCATCACCAGGCGGTCGTGCACCGTTGCCACCAGCGGCACTAGGCCAATGGAGTACTGCGGTTGGGGCAGCGCTACGCGGCGGCGAATACGCTCCGGCACGCCGGGCACGATGGGTCGGGGCGGGATCCCCTCGTAAAACTGGGGCACGTACACCCCCGGCACCTGAGCCAATTCCAAGAGCACTTCTCGGCGGGGCTTGTGCAGGGATCCGGCCAAGACCTGGCCGATCTCCGGCAGTACCTCTTCCCCATCCCCAAAGACGAAGAAGTCAAAAAAGTCGGCAAAGGGCTCTGGGTTGGAGGTGGCGGTCGGCCCACCGGCAAAGATCAGGGGACACTCTTGCGGGGTGAAGGCTTGCCGTTCCCACCATTTGAGCGGGATCCCGGCCAGATCCAGCATCTCTAAGATGTTGGTGCCCCCCAGCTCGTAGGCCAGGCTGAAGCCGATAATGTGGAAAGCGCGCAAGGGGCGGCGCGATTCTACGGCAAACAGCGGGATCCGCAACTGCCGCATCCGGGCCGCCAAATCCGGGCCTGGCAGATAGGTGCGGTCGCACAACTGATCCGGCTGGGCGTTGAGGATGTTGTAGAGAATGATGTGGCCCAGGTTGGAAGCCCCCACCTCGTACAGCTCTGGGTAACTCAGCACCCAACGCACCCGCGCCGAGTCCCAGGGGCGGTGGGCGGCGCCGAATTCTTTCCCCAAGTAGCGGGCTGGCCGCTGGATCTCAGGCGTGAGCAGGCGATCCAGATCGATGGGGCCTAGATGGGCTTGCGTGGCAGCCGGAGAGAGCATGGGGATCCGAGCAAGAAGTGAACGCAGCTACTGATCTGACTCTAGCCGAACTTTCCCGGCAGCCCAAACCCAGGGCGGATAGAACAGCAAAACTCTTTCTCAACCCCATCTCCCCTCTCCTTTTGGGAGAGGGGTTGGGGGTGAGGGCGCACATCACTTCGGCAACCGCTGCAAGGCCAGCGCCAACTGTTCGTACTCAGCCAAATGGTTGTAAACCTGGGCCGAGATGCGCACCCAAAGCTGGCCGGCAAAGGGAATGATGGGAACTTCGATGCGGTGCATCTGCCAGAGGTAGTCGTGCAGGCGGCGGGCCCGCTCCGCCAAGGGCAGCTCCGGGATCCACTGTTGCCAGAAGGGTGGCAAGGGCAGGGTCGCCATGAAGCCCAACATCTTCTCAGGGGCGGGTGGGATCCCTTCCAGTTTTTCCAAGAGCAACTGCCGCGCCTGCAGCAGCAGCGTGTGGTTGTACCGGCGCAGCCTCTCCACCCCCAGCTCCCGGATGAAGGCCAGGGCTGCCGAGATGGCCAGCCAAGCGCTGGGATCGCGGGTGCCCACCCAGTCGAACTCGGCTGTGAACCCTTGCCCATAGCCGTGGGAGATGGCCAGGGGATGGGTTTGGGCCTGGCGGTGGGGGGCTACCCACAGAAAGGCACAGCCTTTGGGGGCAAACAGCCACTTGTGGGCGTTGCCGGTGTACCAATCGGCTCCTAGGCTTTCCAACTCCAACGGGAGAACCCCCGGCGCATGGGCCCCGTCCACCAAGACCGGGATCCCGCGCTGCCGACAGAGGCCAATAAGCTCCGCCAAGGGGTAGATCAGGGCCGTGGGCGAGGTGAGGTGATCCAACACCGCCAGCCGAGTCTGGGGGGTGAGAATGGCTGCAAATGCTGCCAGAACCTGCTCCGGCCCCGCAATGGGGAAGGGGATCTGCGCTTCCGCCAGCACGGCCCCCCAGCGTTCACAGACATAGCGCAACGCCTGGCGGACAGCCCCGTAGCCATGGTTGGTACAGGCAATCTGATCCCCTGGCCGAAACGACAGCGAGCGCAACACCGTGTTGATGCCGCCAGTGGCATTTTCCACAAACACGAGATTTTCCGGTTCGGCCCCGACAAACTGGGCCAGCTCTGCCGCCGCCGCCCGCAAAGCCCGCGGCAGCTCTTCCCCCATAAACTGCACCGGCTGGGCCTCTAGGCGTTCTTGCCAAGCACTTTGGGCCTGCAACACCTTTTTCGGGGTCGCACCGAAAGAGCCGTGATTCAAAAAAATGGCCTGGGGATCCAGCCCCCACAACGAGCGGTCGCAAAGCGGTGCCTCGGCACTGGCAGCCGTTTCCAAGCAGCAGGGATCCGATCTGGCACTTGAGGAAAAAGACATGGCTGAGCCGCCTGGGTTACAAAAATCTGGGATCCGCGTCCAAGCAGCTTGCCCGGAAACTTAAAAGTGTCAAAGCTAGATGGACAGGGCTGCGGTCAGACCATCGGATTGGAGGAGAGTTCTTTAGCTTCATTGGCGGGAAGCCCCGCACTGTATGGGTGAATTGTGTTGACTCAAGAGCCAATCAGTGTCGGGATAAAAGCCGTTCATGTTACAAGTGAGGCGAACAAGTTAAATCTCTGGAGAGTTTCCCGCCGTGGGTCACACGGTAGCAGCACGCTGAGACCTCTGTACCAACAAGTCTGGGAAGCGGGAAGGCCGTACGCTATCGGTGCGCGCAGCGTGGCGTCAGCCATGTTGTGTTTGCTCAACGAAGATGAGTGTCGGGAGTCGTTCACTGCGGCTGCGAGCATTTTATCAAGGCTGCGGCAGGGTTGTATCTTGGGGGAGCGACAGGTTAAGTTTGTTGAAGGACTTTTAATAACCGGGTGTTCCTCTTCTCTATGAACAAGCCTCTATCCCCCCAGCGCTGGCTAATTGCCTTCGTGCTGGGCTTTTGTCTCTGGCAGGGATCCGGCCTGGTGCTGCAGCCACCACCTGCCTACGCCGCTCTGGCCTCTGCCCTCACCTACGACCGCTTCTTGCGCTACGTCGAGGAGGGGCGAGTTACCGATGTGCGCCTCCTCGATAACAACCTGGTAGCCGAAGTTACGGCTGTCGACCCCCAAACGCAGCGTTCTACCCGCTACCGGGTTAACCTGCTGCCCAACACTGTGCCGCAACTGGTGGACCGCCTCACCGAGCAGGGGATCGAGGTGGCCGTAGTGCCTACCCGCGATGGCAGCGCCTTCTGGGCGATCTTGGGCAACCTGGTCATCCCGGTGCTGCTGCTGGGGGGGTTGTTCTTGTTCCTGCGCCGCGCGGGCGGAGCAGCAGGCGGCCCTGGACAAGCGATGAACTTCGGCAAGTCGCGGGCCCGTTTCCAGATGGAAGCCAAAACCGGCGTCAAGTTCGACGATGTAGCCGGGATCGAGGAGGCCAAAGAAGAGCTGCAAGAGGTGGTTACCTTCCTGAAGAAGCCGGAGCGCTTCACTGCCGTAGGGGCCAAGATCCCCAAAGGCGTGCTGTTGGTGGGGCCGCCTGGGACGGGTAAGACCCTCCTGGCCAAAGCCATTGCCGGTGAGGCGGGAGTGCCCTTTTTCAGCCTCTCCGGCTCCGAGTTCGTGGAGATGTTCGTTGGCGTAGGAGCCTCGCGAGTGCGGGATCTCTTCAAGAAGGCCAAGGAGAATGCTCCCTGCATCGTCTTCATCGACGAGATCGACGCCGTGGGTCGGCAGCGGGGGGCTGGCATCGGCGGCGGCAACGATGAGCGCGAGCAAACCCTAAACCAGTTGCTGACGGAAATGGATGGGTTTGAAGGCAACTCGGGCGTAATTGTTATTGCTGCAACCAACCGCCCGGATGTGCTGGATGCGGCGCTCCTACGGCCAGGGCGCTTCGATCGCCAGATTACGGTGGATCGGCCCAGCTTCAAGGGGCGTTACGAGATCTTGCGCGTCCATGCCCGCAACAAGAAGCTGGCGGAGGAGGTCAGCCTGGAGGCCATTGCCCGCCGCACCCCTGGCTTTGCCGGCGCCGATCTGGCCAACCTGCTCAACGAGGCGGCCATCCTGGCGGCTCGGCGTCAGCACAAGGCCATCACCAACCAGGACATCGACGACGCCATCGATCGCATCACCATTGGCCTGACCAAGCCGCCGTTGTTGGACGGGAAGAGCAAGCGCCTGATCGCCTACCACGAGTGCGGCCACGCCCTGCTCATGACCCTCTTGCCCCACGCGGATCCCTTGAACAAGGTGACCATTATCCCCCGTTCCGGGGGTGCCGGCGGCTTTGCCCAGCAACTGCCCAACGAGGAGCAGATCGACTCCGGCATGTACAGCCGCGCCTGGCTCTTGGATCGGGTGGTGGTCGGTTTTGGTGGTCGGGCAGCTGAGGAGATTGTCTTCGGCTACTCGGAAGTGACGACGGGGGCTAGCAACGACCTGCAGCAAAACACCAACCTGGTGCGGCAGATGGTGACCCGCTTTGGGATGTCCGAGTTGGGGCCGCTGATGTGGGATCCGCCCAACAACGAAGTCTTTTTGGGCGGTGGCTGGATGAACCGCGTCGAGTACTCCGAAGATGTGGCCGCCAAGATCGACCGACAAGTGCGGCAAATCCTGGAGAGCTGCTACCAGAAAGCCAAGCAAATCTTGCTGGAGCACCGTGCTCTGCTGGATCGCCTGGCCGACACCTTGGTGGAACGGGAAACCCTAGATGGGGACGAGTTTCGGGCCATTGTGGCAGAATATGTGCCCATCCCGGAGAAGATCGGGTTGCCCAGCCCGAAGACTGCCTAGGGATCCCCTCCCATTGCTGGATTGATTAGCTTAGGAGGGTGGTTGTTGGGGTTGGCGCCCGGCAACTGTCCTCTCCTTTTGCGGCTGTCGTCAACTGTTGACACTCCCCCCGACTAAAGTCGGGGGATTCTTACACAGTCCACAGACGGACTCGCAAAGGCGCTGTCAAGA
>NZ_JANSIY010000082.1:0-11569 GCF_047462295.1 Synechococcus sp. H60.3
GAGGTCTGTTGGGCTCTTATATGTGTATAAGAGAAAGGTTCGAAACCCTGGGCTTCCCGGCAGTGGTAGAAGCTGCCGACGCCATGGTAAAGGCCGCGCGCGTCACCCTCGTGGGTTACGAGAAAATCAGCAGCGGGCGCGTCACCGTGATCGTGCGGGGCGATGTCTCCGAGGTGCAGGCCTCGGTGGCCGCCGGGATCGAGTCGGTGAAGCGGGTCAATGGCGGCCAGTTGCTCTCCTGGCACATCATCGCCCGTCCCCACGAAAACCTGGAGTACGTGTTGCCCATTCGCTACACCGAGGATGTGGCTCAGTTCCGCGAAGGGGTCAACGCCATCCGTCCCTTCACCCGTCCATAGATGCGTATCGCGATTGTGCGGGGCACTGTTACCAGCACCCAAAAGGATCCCAGCCTGACGGGGGTGAAGTTTCTGGTGGTGCAGTATGTCGATCTCGAGGGCCGACCGCAGCCCGACTACGCTGTAGCCGCCGATCCGGTGGGGGCCGGCGCTGAGGAGTGGGTGCTGGTCAGCCAAGGCAGCGCAGCTCGCCAGCCGCAGGGGAACGAAACCCGCCCGTTGGATGCAGTGGTGATGGCGATCATCGACACCGTTAGCATTGGCGGTCGCTCCCTCTACAACAAGCGCGACCAACGCTAGCTGGGATCTCTCTTTCCTTTCCCTGACGTGTTCTAGAGGCTCACGGTTATGCCTGCTCACACCTACGCTGCGCCGCCAACGCCCTGGTCTCGCCGCCTGGCGGAGCCTACCATTCATCCCTCTGCCTACGTGCATTCCTTTTCCAATCTCATTGGGGATGTGCGCGTGGGCGCGCAGGTGCTGATTGCCCCAGGAACTTCCATCCGTGCGGATGAGGGCTCCCCCTTCTACATTGGCGACGGCTCCAACGTCCAGGATGGAGTGGTGATCCATGGCCTGGAACAGGGGCGGGTCATTGGCGAGGATGGCCAGCCTTACTCGGTTTGGATCGGCAAGAATACCTCCATTGCTCACATGGCTTTGATCCACGGGCCAGCCTACGTGGGCAACAACTGCTTCATCGGCTTTCGCTCCACGGTATTCAACGCGCGGGTGGGGGATGGCTGCATCGTCATGTTGCACTGCCTGATCCAGGATGTGGAGATCCCGCCGGGCAAGTATGTGCCCTCCGGCTCCATCATCACCACGCAAGCTGAGGCGGATCGGCTGCCCGATGTGCAGGATAGCGATGCCAAGTTTGCCCAACATGTGATCGGCATCAACCAGGCTCTGCTGGAAGGCTATCACTGCAGTGAAAACCTCGTCTGTATTGCTCCCATTCGCAACGAACTTCTGCAGTCGCGCACCTCTAACCCAACGGCTACGGAGACGGCATCTATGACTCATTCCTCCTCTCGCGCCAACGGCCGGAACGGCGGCGGATCCGTTCTCAAGCCGGAGGTGGTGGAGCAGGTTCGCGCCCTGTTGGCCCAAGGCTATCGGGTAGGGCTGGAATATGCCGATGCCCGCCGCTTCCGCACTTCTTCCTGGCAGAGCGAAAGCCCAATCACCAGCACCCGCGAGGCCGAGGTAATGCAATCGCTGGAAGCTATTCTGGCGGAGCACCGCGGCGAATACGTGCGCCTGCTGGGGATCGACCCCAAGGCAAAACGACGGGTGCTGGAGCAGATCATCCAAACTCCGGAGGGGCCGGCGACCGTTTCCGGATCCCCCAGCCACGTCTCGGTTACGGCCCCAGGTTCTGGGGCAGCCAGCCCGCGCCCTGACGCCAGCTTGGAGGAGGAGATCCGGGCGCTATTAGCGCAGGGGTATCGCGTCGGCCTGGAGGTGGCCGATGTTCGCCGCTACCGCACCTCTTCCTGGCAGACTTTGGGCAATTGGAGCGGCTCGGCCCAAGAGATCCTGGCGGCTGTGCAGGCGGCCCTGGCCGAACACACGGGAGAGTATGTGCGCCTGCTGGGGATCGATCCCAAGGCCAAACGGCGGGTGCTGGAGAAGGTGATTCAAACGCCCCAGGGGCAGGTGAGCAGCAGCAGTGGCGGGACAGCCCCGCCTGCAGAGGGGGGCAACCGGGGAGGGAGTGCTGCTGGCCTCGACCTGGAGTTACAGGAAGAGGTACATCGGCTGCTGGCCCAGGGCTATCGCATCGGCTACGAATATGCTGACGAGCGCCGCTTCAAAACCTCCTCTTGGCAAAGCGGGCCGACCATTCACGCTAGCCGCGGGCCGGAGGTGTTGGCCAAGCTGACGGCTGCTTTGGCGGAGCACCAAGGCCATTACGTGCGCCTATTGGGGATTGATCCCAAGGGGAAAAAGCGGGTTTACGAGCGCATCATTCAAACCCCCGGCGGCAAGTCGCCCGCCCCTGCAGCCCAGGGATCCCCAGCGGCTACTCCTGTTTCCACCGTTCCTGCCAGCACCCGACTCAGCAGCGAGGTGGTGGCACAGGTGCAGCAATTGCTCAGCCAGGGCTACCGCATTGGCACCGAACACGCGGACAAGCGGCGTTTTCGCACCTCCTCTTGGCAGAGCTGCAGCCCTATCGAGGCCACCCAGGTGCCCCAGGTGGTAGCGGCTCTGGAAGCCTGCCTGGAGGAGCACCGCGGCGAGTATGTGCGTCTGCTGGGCATCGACCCCAAAGCCAAGCGACGGGTGCTGGAGCAGATCATCCAAACCCCTTGAGGGATCCGCATTTTCTCTGAATCACTGTCGGTTCAAGGTTGGTTTTGGTCCGACCTCCTAGCGATGAGGAGCACCTTGGCTTTGCCTCTGCCCACCTCCACAATGCTGCGCTCCTGGCCCAGCCAGAACGGCGAAACTCACTACTATGTCAGTGGCGAAGTGCAGGTGGAGGCAGGAGCAGGCATCGGAGCGGGAGTGCTGTTGCGGGCCAACCCCGGCTGTCGCATCGAGATCGGGCGGGGCGTCTGTATTGGCATGGGATCCGTTCTCCACGCCTGTGGGGGATCCCTTGTCGTGGAGGCGGGGGCCACCCTGGGGATGGGGGTACTGGTGATCGGTCAGGGCACCATCGGCAAAAATGCCTGCATTGGCTCGGAAACCACGCTGCTCAACTGTTCGGTGCTCAGCCAGGCAGTGATCCCTCCCCGCTCGCTGGTCGGGGATCCCACCTATTCCAGCAGGCAAGAGGCGGAGGTGGGCATAGCTAGCGAGGCAGAGCCCGTGTCGGCAGTAGCCCCGCCAGAACCCTCTGAGGAAACCTTGCCTGAGCCGGCCTCTCCCCCCGATTCGCCGCTGGTTCAGGTGGAAAAGCAAACCCGTCGTTGGCAGGAGGCGGCTGAGCAAACCCAAGAGAACTCAAGATCCCCTAAGACCCGCAAGCTCAATGGGATCCCGGGCTATTCGGAGCTGGATCGGCTGCTGGGCAAGATCTATCCTTACCGGCAGATCCTATCCTCTGGGGGTGGCCAGTCTTGAGGGCTACACTGGCATAAAGAAGTAGGGTGCTATGTCCACCTCTTTGGGTCTTATTCAGACACGCAGCTTTCCGGTCATTGTGCGCATTGCCGACGCCATGACCAAGTCGGCAGGAGTGGCGCTGATCGGCTTTGAGAAGATCTCAGGAGGCTACTGCACGGCAATCGTACGGGGAGGGATTGCCGATGTGCGCATTGCCATCGAGGAGGGGATTGAGCTAGCCCGCCAGTTTGACCAAGAGGAAATCTCCAGTTTGGTCATTCCACGGCCTTTGCCCAACTTGGAGGCGGTGCTGCCCGTCAGCAGCAAGCTGTCTCAACTGGCGCAAAACCGCGGCTACAGCCGCCTCAGCAACTTGGCCGTGGGCCTGCTGGAAACCCGCGGCTTTCCGGCTATGGTAGGGGCCGCCGATACAATGCTGAAAACGGCGGATGTGCAACTGGCCGCCTACGAGACCATCGGCGACGGCCTGTGTACGGCCATCATTCGGGGCACGGTGGCCAACGTGGCCATCGCCATCGATGCCGGCATGTACGAGGCAGAGCGCATCGGCGAGTTGCATGCGGTGGCCGTGATCCCGCGCCCTCTCGACGAACTGGAGCAGGCTCTACCGGTGGCCAGTTGTTTCGTTGCCCAACCGGTTACCTTGCCGGTGGCCATCCCCCAAGCCCAAGGACAAGAGGTGCGGCGCAGCGATACCGTTGTCGAGCGGATCCCAGTTTATCTGGAGCCGCCGGAAACCCCTTAGGTTGACCTTGCAAGACGGGAAAGCTCGTGCTGTACCTGACCTCTCCGTATATGGGGGGGCACAGGGGGATGTTAGTTGAAGATCTGGGATTACCTCCAGAAAGCCGAGCGGGGCAGAGAGGAAAAATGTTAGGCTACTGGAAGACCTGGGTCCGTGCAGCTCCGACGCCCAAACCGTGTCAGGATCGGAAGATAGCAGCACTACGGGATGCTCTGAGCAGGCGCGTCAACCCGGGTCGCCCTTTTCCTGCACCTAGATTTTCCTTGTTCAAGTTGTTCCGCTGGCCCTGGCAAGGCACACCCTATGGCTGAGAAAGACAACCCCCTCGCCAACTTGGCTGAGAAAGCTTTCTACTTTGGTATGGGTCTGGCCGCTCTGGTGGCCGACAATGCCCCCAAGGTAGCTGGGAGTGCTAGAGAGCGCCTGCTGGAGCTGCGCAAGCAGGTGCAAGCCTTAGTCGATGAATTGGTAGAGTTGGGGGCAATGAGAGCCGAGGAGGCGCAGGCCTACATGGACGCCATTGCCGCCAATGCTAAGCGCAAGGAAGGGGGGGAGCCTGCTGGTGGCCCCCGCAAAATCACTATCGAAGATATAGGCGGAGCAGAGCTAGAAGGGAGTACTGCCATTGAGCTGTCGGAGGCAGCTCGCCTGCGCCGGCAGATTGCTGAGCTGCAGGCAGAACTGGAGCGCATCAAGAAAGAGACAGGTAGAGCCTAGGTCTCGCTAAAGACAGGGAGGGCTCCCTAGCTCTGCAGAAGCCAGCCCGCCCTCACAACTGTCCAGCAACGCGTCCTGGAGGACTCGAACCCCCGACATCCGGTTTTGGAGACCGACGTTCTACCAACTGAACTAAGGACGCATGGGTAAAGAACCAGCCCCTTACCTAGTTTACCCAGTGTAGCAGGTATGCCCAAAGCCTCAGAGGGCTTCTTCTTTAGAATCCGTTTTGGCTTTGATGCGAGTGGCCTTGCCCACTCGGTTTCGCAGATAGAACAGCTTGGCCCGCCGCACCTTGCCACGCCGCAACACCTGGATTGACTCAATGCGCGGCGAGTGAACCAGGAAGACCCGCTCCACTCCAATTCCCTGGAAAACCTTGCGCACCGTGATGGTGCGGTTGCATCCAGAGTGACGCATGGCGATAACCGTGCCTTCAAAGGCTTGCACCCGCTCTTTGCCGCCCTCTTGAATGCGCACCCCCACCCGTACCTGATCGCCAACATGGATCTCTGGCAGATCCGGCTTCATGTAGGCCGCTTCGATGGAGCGGAGGATCTCTTCGGCGTTGATGCGAGCGTTCATGGCTTTCCCGCGCTATCGGCAGCTAATCAGTTTAGCAATCCCCCCCTTTTTTGTACAGAGCCTGCCAGCCGCCCGCACCCAATAGCCGATGTGGGAAACCGCGTTTGCACCCCCTCTCCTTTTTCAATAGGCTGGATACAGAGAAAGCCCTTGTGAAAGGCGAGAGACTTTTGTGATCCTGCGCACCAATGAGCCCCAGACGGGATCCCCACCCCCTGCCAAATCTACTGACCAACTCCTGCCACAGAGCGGATCCCGCAACAGAGGACTGCCCATCGGCTGGATCCTGGTGGGGATGCTGTTGGCCGGCTTGGGCGGTGGCGGCATTCTCGTTCAGCGTCAGCTCCGGCAACAGATGGCCCAGCGTCTGCAGAGGCTAACGGTGCCCGTGCAGGTGACAGATCTCACCCAACGCCTGAGGGTGAGCGGCCAGGTGCAGCCGATCCGGCAGGTGAATGTCAGCCCCCGCGAGTCCGGTCGTCTGGCGGAGCTGCTGGTGGATCAGGGGGATGAGGTGGTGGCGGGGCAAGTGTTGGCTCGGATGGACTACGGCGATCTGGCCAGCAGCATTCGCCAAGCCCAAGCCCGCATCCAAGAGCTACAGGCCCGCCTGGCGGAACTACAAGCCGGCGAGCGACCCCAGGTCATCGCGGCAGCCCAGGCTAGGGTGGACGCGGCGCGGTCGCAGGTGAGTTTGGCCCAAAGGGAATTGGAGCGGATTCAGGCGCTGGTGCAGGAGGGGGTTGTAGCCCGCAGCGAGCTGGATCAACGCCTAGCTCGCTTGGAACAAGCGCAAGCGGACTTGCAAGCTGCCCAACAAGAGCTGGAGCGATTGCAGTCAGGTAGCCGCCCAGAAACGCTGCAGCAGATCCAAGCTCAGATTGCCCAGGCGCAAGCCGAGCTGGCGCAGCGGCAATCTCGCCTGGCTGAGGCCGAGATCCGGGCGCCTTTTTCCGGCGTGGTGGTGCAGCGCTTTGCCGAGGTGGGATCCTTTGTAACTCCCACTACCGCAGCTTCCGATGTCACCGCCGCCTCTTCCAGCTCCATCTTGGCACTGGCCCAAGGGATCGAAGTGCGAGCAGAGGTGCCGGAGGCGCAAATTGCCCAGGTGCGGGTGGGGCAGCCGGTGGAGATCCGATCCCTGGCCTATCCGGATCGGGTGGTGCAGGGGCGGGTGAAGCGGATTGCCCCTGCCACGGTGGTGGTGCGGGAGGTCACCGTCTTTCGGGTCATGATCGAGCCGGAGCCGGGGGCAGACTTTTTGCGCACCGGCATGAACGTCTCGGTGGATTTTATCGGGGAGCGGCAGCCTCAGGCGCTCACAGTGCCCTCGGTGGCCATCCTGCGGGAGCAGGGCCAAGAGGGGGTGATCCTGCTGGATCCGCAAACCCAGCGGCCCGTCTATCGACCAGTGGAAACGGGCCTCACCCAGGGCGGGATCACCCAAGTGCTCTCCGGCTTGCGGGCGGGGGATCGGGTCTTTACGGCGCTGCCGCCGGGGGTGAACCTAGAGGCTTTGATCCGACAAGAGCAAAATCGCAGCGAAACCGCTCAAATCAAGCCACACCCATGAGCCTACCGATTGCAGCCCAAATGGCCTGGCAAATGGTGCGCCGCTACCGCCTGCGCACCGGTTTAAGCATGTTGGGGATCCTCATCGGCAACGCCGCTGTGGTGGCCATTGCTGGGTTTGGCCATGCCGCCCAGGAGCTGGCCGTGGATCAGTTCCGTTCTTTGGGCACCAACTTGCTCATTGTCTTTTCTTCCAGCTTGGGCCTGGCGGACGCCAGCAACACCCGTCCCATCACCCTTGACGATCTACGGGCAATTGCCGCGGAAGTGCCCGCTGTGTCGGCAGCCGTCCCCAGTCTTGTGGTCAATGTGCGCGCCGTGCGGGGCGGAGTGGATCGCCGCTATGAGGCCACAGGCACCTGGCCGGAGTATTTGTCGGTGCTGAATTTGGAGGTTGAGGAAGGCCGCTTTCTCTTGCCGGCGGATATTGAGGAGCAGCGCCCGGTGGTGGTGCTGGGCAGCGAGGCCGCCCGCGAGCTGTTCGGCTTGGATCCTGCCGCTGCAATTGGGGAGACGCTGCTGCTGAACAACTTGCCCTTTGAGGTAATCGGCACGTTGCGTTCCAAGCCAACGGTGTTTGGCAACAGCGATGCTGGCCTGTTTTTGCCGGTGGATGTGGTGGCCAACCGCTTTGTCGGGCGGCGTTCCCCCTACGGCCTGGAGCTGACGGCGATCTTTGTCTCGGCCCGCTCTGAAGCCGATCTGCCGGCTGCCGAGTTCCAGATCCGCAACTTGCTGCGGCAACGGCACCAACTGGTGGGGGAGGATGACTTTGTTGTCCGCAACCAAAAGGTGTTGCTGGACGGGGCGGCCAGGATCTTAACTCTGCTGCGGGTGTTGTTGACCGGCACAGCGGCGCTCTCGCTGCTGGTGGGCGGGGTGGGGATCATGAATGTGATGCTGATCTCGGTGGCGGAACGCACCTCTGAGATCGGGCTGCGCAAGGCGATCGGCGCCGATAGCCGGCAAATTTTGCAGCAGTTTGCCACCGAAGCTATTCTCATTGCCGTCAGCGGCGGCGTGGCCGGGATCCTCCTCAGCAGCGGCCTGCTGGTGGCGGTGCAAGTGTTCACGCCCCTGGCTACCCGCGTGGATGCAGTGGCAGTGGCAGTGGCCTTTTCCCTCTCGACAGGGATTGGGCTGGTCTTCGGCATTTTCCCGGCCCGCAAAGCGGCGCAACTGGATCCCATCGAGGCCCTGCGAGCCTGAGATCCCCCATTCGTAGGATAATGGGAGCTTACAGTTGACACTCCCGCGACTAAAGTCGGGGGATTCTTACGCAGTCCACAGTTGGACTCGTAAAGGCGCTGTCAAGACGCCCCTAGACGGTTCCCAGAGACAAAGCCTCAAGGTTCCGCTTACTTGTTGACTTACGGCACTGTCCGGGTTTTTCACCGGGGTAGGTGCTGACTTAAGATTACAAGATAACATTGGCGAGCGACTCCAGTCGCTCGAAGGCTTTTCTGCCCTGCACTACTCGCGCTAGCGGCGCGGAGCGCTGAGTACGGGGCTACCAAGTTACTCTGCTGTGTTGAGTTGTCCGCCGTTCGCTAAGGAGCTTCCCCCTTGGTCAGAGAGCGAATAGAGGTGATCGTCCCTGCCACCACCGCTAACTTGGGGCCGGGGTTCGATTGCATCGGTGCAGCCCTGGAGCTCTACAACCACTTCCAATTTCGCGAGATTCCCACCGGTCTCAGCATCCACTATCGCGGCAGCGATCACATCAGCCAGAGCAAGGACAACCTGGTGTATCGCGCCTTCTGCCGTGCTTTCGAGCTGCTCAGCAAGCCGGTGCCGGGGGTGGAGATTGAGATTACCCTCAACGTGCCCCTGGCGCGGGGGCTGGGCAGCTCTGCCACTGCGATTGTCGGCGGCCTGCTGGGGGCCAATGCTCTTGGATCCCTGAACCTGGCTCCTGAGACTCTCCTGCAGTTGGCCATTGCCCTCGAAGGCCATCCCGACAACGTGGTGCCTGCCCTCCAGGGCGGCTGTCAACTCTGTGTGCAGGGGCAGCAGGGGCAATGGGTATTTTGTCCGGTGGATTGGCACGAACACATCGGCCTGGTGGCGGCAGTGCCTAACTTTAAGCTGTCCACCCAGGCGGCCCGCGAGATCCTGCCCAAGTCCGTCAGCCTGGCGGATGCTGTCTTTTCCGTCAGTCACCTGGGGCTGCTTATCCGCAGCCTGCAGTCGGGGCGGGTGGACTGGCTAAAGGTGGCCTTGCAGGATCGGCTGCACCAACCGGCGCGCATGGAGCTAATTACCGGCTTCAAAACCGTCCAGGCGGCGGCTCTGGCTGCCGGGGCCTATGGGGTGGTGATCAGCGGGGCTGGCCCCACACTTTTAGCCTTCTGCGCCCCGGAGGAGCGAGAACGAGTGGGATCCGCCATGGTCGGCGCCTGGGAGCAACTGGATATCGAAGCAGAGGCCAAACCCCTGAATTTGGATCGAGAGGGGGGACGGGTGGTGATCCATTCCCAAGTATAGAGGAGGCTCTTGGGTCAAGCTGGTCATCCCGATTGAAAGGGGGTCGTGCTTTTAGAATACGACCCTTTGAAAGACTGGGCAAAACTCTTTCGGCATCCCTACCCTGGCAGGAGCAGGCCCAGCAATAGGAGCAGGGGGGGGAGAAACAGCCAAGCTGCCACCGCCAAAGCCGCCATCGCCGCCACCAACACCGCTCCGGCAGCGCAATCTTTAGCAATTTCTGCCAGCAGGTGATAGCGGCTGCCCAGGGTCAGATCCACCACTGCTTCCAGGGCAGTATTCACCAGCTCCAAGGCCATCACCATCCCGCTGGTCAAGCTGATCAGGGCCATTTCTACAGCGCTCAGCCGCAGGGCCAACCCCAAGACAAAGGCCACCACCGCCACAGCCAGGTGGATGCGAAAGTTGCGCTGGGTGCGGGCGGCGTACAGCAGGCCCTTTCCCGCATAGTAGAAGCTTTTACTGAGGCTAGTGGCCACCTGCCACGAGGGGGGGCGCTGCCAGGGATCCTTCGCCGTGAGGTCAGCCTGGGCTCCCGCATCTGCTGCCTTGGAGGGATGGGCCGAATTGACCTGCGCTGAAGTAAAAGGAGCTCGCTGTCGCAATGCCGCCAAACGCAGCGGCTGGGGAAAACGGCTAGGGCTGCTGGCCATGGGTCACCTCCAGATCTTCTTGGATGGCGGCAAGCAGGTAGCGCTGTTGCTGCAACATGCGCTGTAGGGAAAGCTCATCGGGGTGATCCCATCCCAGGAGATGCAGCAGGCCGTGGCTGGCCAGCCAGGCCAATTCCTGCGACAGCCGCTGCCCCTGGGCTTTTGCTTGCGCGCAAGCAGTGGGTACCGAAATTACGATATCCCCCAGCAGGCGCACCCCTGTTATCTTCTGCAGCTCGACAGGGGTGGACATCTCCTCGGCGGCAAAGGCCAGGACATCGGTGGGAGCGTCGATGTGGCGAAACTCGCGGTTGAGCTGGCGGATGTGCTCGTCGGAGGTGAGGCAAAGGCTGAGCTCGCAGGGATCCTTCACCCCCAGCTCTCGCAGCCACACTGCAAACCAACGGTGCCAAGTGGCTTCCTCAACTGGGCTGGGGACGTTTAGCTCCAGGTACAGATCCAGGAATCCATCCATGCAGGCCTCACTCACACCATGCACCTTATTCTAGTGGTTTGCTCAGCTCGGGCCAGGCCTCGGCGGCTCTCTGGTTGGCAAGCTGTTGTAGCGTTTGCCGCAGCCGATTCTCCAGCTTTTGCCGGCAACTGTCTGGATCGACCCCTCGCGGGGAAAGAAGCTCCGCTGGGAACAGATCTCCGGCGATGCCGACAGCCCAGGCCCCTGCCTGCAGATATTCTGCTGCATTGGCCAAGGTGACTCCCCCCGTTGGGATCAAAGGCAGGGATCCCAGCACCGGTTGCAGGTGGCGTAGGTAACGGGATCCGCCAAGGCTTTCTGCCGGAAACACCTTCACTGCCGTTGCCCCCGCCTGCCAGGCCCTCCAGATCTCGCCAGGGGTGAGGGCGCCGGGCACGATGGGCAGCCCCGCTTCCCGACCCCAGCAGATGATGCTCTCGTCCGTAAAGGGGCAAACATAGAATTGGGCTCCCGCTTGCCAAGCCTGCTCTGCCATCTGCCGATTTAAAACCGTGCCCACTCCTATCCAGCAATGTGGGTAGTCTTGCCGCAGTTGGGCAATCAACTCCAGATATCGGGGAACGTGGGGAGTGATCTCAATGTGGCGGATCCCGGCCCGGATGGCCAAGGTGGATCCCTCAAGGGCCTGAGCGTGGCTGGCCGAGAGGCGAATCACTGCGATTAGCGGCTCCTGCCACAGGTGGAGCAGCCAGGGGTGCTGTGACCTTTCTCCAAATTTGCCTTCAGAATGCTCGAACACCATCTGTGGGAAAGTAACCTCTCATGGATTTCCCCTGCTGCAGTTGCTTGGCTTCAATTTAAAGTTTTAGTTAATTTAAGATTTTAGCTGCAATCCAAAAATGACAAAGCCAACCTGTCAGTAAAGCAATGACAA
>NZ_JANSIY010000083.1:0-11500 GCF_047462295.1 Synechococcus sp. H60.3
GGATCCCTAGAAATTGGAAACTCCCCTTTCGGGGGGATCCTCAACTGGATTGGACTGAAAATGCGCTTTGAGTTTTGCCGGTATCGGCGGCTCTTCCGGCGGCCTTTGCGCACGCGCTACGGCCTATGGTCTGTCCGGGAAGGGATCCTGATCCGGCTGACGGATCTGGAGACGGGTCAGCAGGGCTACGGGGAGATTGCTCCCATCCCCTGGTTGGGCAGCGAGACTTTGGAGCAAGCGCTGGCGTTTTGCCAGCAGTTGCCGGCTGAGCTATCCGAGGTGCAGATTGAAGGGATCCCAGCAACTCTGCCCGCCACTCGCTTTGGCTTGGAATGCGCCTGGCTGGCCTGTCGGGATCCCGGCTGGCTGGCCAGGGATCTCTCGGGGCTTGCGTTTTGTGGGCTTTTGGGAAAAACCGCGCCCCCAGGTTTCTACCCGGTTTACAAAGGCAAGGTGGGGGTGGATGCCTTTGAGCAGGAGTGGAAAAAGCTGGCAAGCTGGCTGGAGCAACTGCCGCCCGGATCCCGGCTGCGCCTGGATGCCAATGGGGGGCTGACCCTAGAAGAGGCGCGGCGCTGGCTGGCCCTTTGCGACCAGCTCAATCGGGAGTGGCCGGGCAAGATCGAGTTTTTCGAGCAGCCCCTGCCCCCGGAGCAGTACGCCGACTTGATCCAACTGAGCCGCGAGTTTCAAACTCCCCTTGCTCTGGATGAGTCAGTGGCTGGCCTGGAGCAGTTGCAAGCCGTCCACCGCTCCGGCTGGCGAGGGATCCTGGTGGTCAAGCCCTCTTTGGTCGGATCCGGTCTTGCCCTGAGGGACTACCTCAGCCAACACCCGGGGTTGGATCTGGTGTTTTCCTCGGCCCTGGAAACCCCTATTGGCGCTTGGCACGGCCTAGTTTGGGCGGGATCCCTGCAGGCAAAAACAGCCCATCCCAGAGCCTTGGGATGGGGGGTGGGGGAGTTTTTCCCAGAGTGGGATCCCGTTCAATTGGGCGCGATCTCAGCCCAGGAGCGGGCAGCCCTGATGCAGGCGGTGTGGGAGCGCCACAGCCGGCCCTAGACTGCGGCGGCTTGCTTGGCCCGTTCCTGCCGCAGGTAGGCCTGGATAAAGTGCATCAGCTCCTCCGGTTCGCCATTCATAAACGCCTCGACATTGTAGGTTTCGGCGTTGGTGCGGTGGTCTTTGATCAACTTGTAGGGATCAAAGGTGTAGGTGCGGATCCGGCCCCCAAAGCCCTGGGTCACCATCTCGCCGCGGATCTCGGCCAGCTTTTGCCGGCGCTTTTCCTCTTCCAATTCGATGAGCTTCGCCTTCAGGATCTGGATAGCCCGCTCCTTGTTTTGCAGTTGGGAACGCTCCTCGGTGCAGCGCACGGCAATGCCGGTGGGCTTGTGGATAACCCGCACCGCTGTTTCCACCTTGTTGACGTTTTGGCCGCCTGCCCCGCCGGAACGGGAAGTCTCGAACTCCAGATCCTCCATCCTCAGCTCGAACTCATTCTCTTCCTCCAGGATGGGCATGACCTCGACGCCGGCAAAGCTGGTCTGGCGCTTGCCGTTGGCGTTGAAGGGGCTGATGCGCTCCATGCGGTGGTTGCCCTTCTCGGCGGAAAGATACCCATAGGCGTAGGGCCCCTCGATCAACAAGGTGGCCGACTTGATGCCGGCCTCTGCCCCTTCCGAGTATTCTGAGAGGCGAACCTTGTAGCCCTGGTTTTCTGCCCAGCGGGTGTACATCTTCAGGAGCATCGCTGCCCAGTCCTGGGCATCGGTTCCCCCCGCGCCGGCCGTGATGGTGAGGATGGCGCCGTTTTTGTCATAGGGGCCGGAAAGCAGTTGCTGCAACTCCCATTGGCTAAGCTCCCGCTCCACCGCCGCCAGGGATCCGGACACTTCCGCCAACAGCTCCGGGTCGGGATCCTCTTGCAACAGCTCCAGGGCGCTAGCAGCATCTTCCAGGCAATCCTTCCAGCGGTGGACTTGATCCCAGGAGGCCTTGAGGCTGTTAAGCTGTTGCAGGTGGCGGCGGGCCGCCTCGGCATCGTTCCAAAATTGCGGCTGCGCCGCCTCTTGCTCCAAAATGGCGATCTGTTGCTCTAGGCGGGGCAGGTCAAAGATAGTCCTGAGCACTGCTCAGGCGCGAGGTGAGCGATTCTAGGCTGCGTCTCAGATCGGCCAGTTCCATGGGTTTGTAGATGCTATCTGAAGTCATCGGGTCTGGGATTCCATCTTAACTTCCTAGCCCGCTGACGGGCGCATCTGGATTGGGGAAATGGCTGGAGGGATCCGAGCCCAGAGGAAGATCGGGATCTTGTTTTGGAGGCTGCCATGGCGAAGGTTCTGGGCTTGCTGTTCGGACTGGCTCTGGCCATCTCCAATCCCACCCCGGAAGCGTACGGGGCCTACGCAGGGGAACAGTTGGCTGCCTATGCTACACGGGAATACTGCGCCCAGATCCCGGCTTTTTTGCCCACCCTCATTGAGGAATGTCACGCCCTTGTGCAAGAGCTGCAACCGGAGTTGGCAGAGCTGTTCCTGCGCCAGACCCGCCGGCAAAACTTTATCCTCTTCAGCCTCTACAGCACCGATTTGTCGTTGCTTAACTTTGGCCCGCTGGGGATCTCCTTGCCCACCTACCACTTCCAAACTCTGGCAGTGGCAGGGCAGTTTTACACCTACGAGATCCGCGAGGGCCAGACCACTCCCAAAAAAGGCTAAACCTGGGCCCGCTCCAAGAGGGCTTGCAACTCCTCCAGAGCCGCCTGGGCCGACTGGGCCTGCTGGTAAAGGGATTGCACCATCTCGGCGCTGGCCTGGGCTGATTGCAGGGTGGATTGGCTTTGGCGTTGGATGCGCTCTGCCAAGCCGCGGATGCGGTTGCTGGCTTCGGTGGTGCGCCCTGCCAATTTGCGAATCTCCTGGGCGATGGCGCCAAAACCGCCACCTCCGCCGCTGCGGTTGGCCTCCACAGCCGCATTAAAGGAGAGCAGGCGAATATAGCCCGCCACCTCTACGATCAAGTCAACGATGGTGTTGATTTCTTTGAGCTCGCGGGAGAGCTCCTGGTTGCTGTCGGCAATTTCCTGAAATAGACGGCGAACGGCCTCTACTCCGGCAAAGGTGGCGGCAAAGGTGGATTTGCCCTTCTCCGAGAGCACCGAGCTGATCTCGATGATGCGGGCGTTGAGGCGGGCCAGTTCTTCGGAGCGCTGCTGGGCCTGGCGCCGCTCCCGATCTAGAGCGATGTTCTGGCTGAGGATCTCGGCCTTTTGCCGCTCCAGATCGCGGGCATACTGAAGGCTGCGGTTTTTCTCTTGCTCCAGCTCGGCCAAGATCCGTTGCATCTCCTCCTGCTGTTCTTGCAGCTTCCGCTGCGTGGCCAGATGCACCTGCGACTGGGCCACCAACAACACCGGCACATCCAAAAGGCGGTAGTCCTGGGAACCAACTTGTACCACCACCGGGTCGTAGATGGTCTCCTGGGGCCGCCGGAAGGCCTGGCTGGCCGCCGCGATGACATCGCAGTCGCCGGGGAGCAGCAAAAAGCCCCGTCCGTGGAACTCCACCATGGAGCTGATGGGCCGCTTCAAAAACACGTCTAGGCCATAGGGCTTGCTCAGCATCCACTCCAAAATGGCGCGGCGGGTCAACATCCCCTGCACCCGCGACCGCTCATCCAGCACGATGACCCCCGAAAGGCTGGGATCATCTTCTAGACGGCGCACCACGTTCTCGCAGGGGGTGGACTCGCTCACCTGAAAGTCCACCAGGGCCAGATCGCGCAGCTTGGTGTTGATCGAGAGGGTGGGAGTGGGCGGATTGGTCAGGGTAGCCATCACAGGGATCCTCGGCGCGGGTTGGGCAGAGACAAGTGGCCAAGAATGTGCTATGTATAGAGGAGCACAGAGGCAGAGCTCTGCTCGCCTTTCCAGCGAACCGGTGGCAAACAGAGCCGGCCAACCTTAGTTTGGCTTGAGATCTTGTCTGCTGGCTACAAGCCTATACGGGATTGTGCGGAGAGATGCTTTTTCTCTTTCATTTGTGCTTTATTGGTGGGCAGGCGAGGAACCTGTTCTGAACCCAGGGGCTAAGGGGATCTGGGGTTAGTGAGCCTCTTGATAGCGGTGGTAGATCTCCAGAATTTCGCCGCGCCCGCGCTTAAAAGCTGCCACCACGTGGGGATCGAAGTGGCTGCCGCTGTTGCTTTCCACAAAGCGAAAGATCTCGTCTAGATCCCAGGCTGCTTTGTAGGGGCGGCGGCTGGCCAAGGCGTCGAACACGTCGGCCAAAGCCACAATCCGCCCTTCCAGCGGGATCCCTTCGCCCTTGAGGCCCCGCGGGTAGCCGCTGCCATCAAACTTCTCGTGGTGGGTGAGGGCAATGATGGCGCTTTTTTTCATCAGCTCCGAGTCGGACTTGCCGAGGATCTCGTAGCCAATCTCAGGGTGGCGGTTCATGATCTGTCGCTCTTCGGGGGTGAGGGGGCCTGGCTTTTGCAAGATGGCATCCGGGATCCCGATTTTGCCCACATCGTGCAGAGGGCTGGCGTAGAAAATCAGCTCCTGTTCATGGCTGCAGAGGCCCAACTCTTGGGCAATGATGCGGGAGTAGTGGCTCATGCGCTTTAGGTGGAAAGCCGTGTCCTGATCCCGATACTCAGCGGCCTGAGCTAGACAAAAAATCGTTTCCAGGTGAGCCGATTTTAGCTCTTCCCGCAAGCGCACATTTTGATAAGCAACAGCTGCCTGGGAAGCTAGGGCTTCGGCCACCTGGACTTCCAGCTCAGAAAACGGCTGACTCCATTCGGCCACCTGGTTGGGCGCTAGCTCAGCAGGACGATCCGGCCTGAGGCGGTTTAAGAGTTGCAAGGCTCCGAGGATGTTTCCTGAGGGATCCCGCAGCGGCACCGTGAGCAGGGAGCGGGTGCGGTAGCCAGTCTGCCGATCCACCTGGGGATTAAAAGCGTAGGGCAGATTGGGGGGCAGTTGGTAAACGTCCGGCAGATTCAAGCTCTCCCCGGTAAGCACTACATAGCCCACGATGCTGGAAGGGCTGAGGGGGAGGCGCAGATCCCGCAGCTCCTCGTTGCGCTTGACCACGAAAAAGCGCAGCTCATCTCCTTCGCGGAGGAACAGGCTGGCCCCATCGCAGCAGGTTAGCTCGCGCGCCTGGGCAACAATCAGCTCCAGCAGCCGCTTTAAATCCGTTTCTGAGGAAAGGGCAATCCCCACCTGGATCAGCCGCTGACTCAGGCGCAAGGCAGCAGCAGGCTCGAATTTAGCTTCGCCAAGGGAGAGCTCGAAGGGGGCAGGCCTGAGGGACATGGCTTATCCTCTACTGGGCTACGGGCGTTCCCACCGCCGCCCCGAGGGGGGAGGCTGGGGCTCGCCTATCCAGAGTAACTCTGCTACCCTACTTTACCTGTGGAGGCAAAAGACGATGCAGTGACCCAGATCGAGAGCCAGCCGCCAGAGGAGGTTACCATCCAGCTCATTGTCGGCTTGGGCAACCCTGGCCCGCAGTATGCCAACACCCGGCACAACTGCGGCTTTATGGTGGTGGATCGGCTAGCGGAGCGCTGGGGGATCCCGTTGGCTCTGGAAAAGCGGTTCCAGGGCTCCTACGGAGAAGGGCTTGCCCTGGGGGGCAAGCGGCGCCTGCTCAAGCCGGAGACCTACATGAACCGTTCTGGCCAGTCGGTGCGGGCGGTGATGGATTGGTACAAGTTGGATCCCGCCTCGGTTCTGGTGGTGTACGACGATATGGACTTGCCCCTGGGTCGCCTGCGTCTGCGGGGATCTGGCTCTGCTGGTGGACACAACGGCATGAAGTCCATCATCCAGCATTTGGGAAGCGAGGCCTTCCCTCGCCTACGGCTGGGGGTGGGCAAGCCCAAAGGCCACCAAGACATGGTTGGGCATGTTTTGGGAAGGTTTGAACCTACCGAGCAGGCAGTGCTGGAGCGGGTTCTGAGGGCAGCAGTGGAAGCAGTGGAGTGTTGCTTGCAAGAAGGATTAAGGGCGGCCATGAACCGCTTCAACCCTCTAGATCTCTCCGAGCCGGTATCTGAGCGAGATTGGCCAGCTCCGCCAGCTCCTCTCGACCCAGCCAAGACTGCGCCCGGAGAAAGCTGACCGCGTCAGGGAGTCGGCCTCCGCAGAGCCACTGGCAGGAGAGGGCAAGGATCCCTCCAGGTTGCTCCCCGCGGGGGAGCGGCTCTCTTGCTAAGCCAGAGAGCCGATAGGTTTCCAAGTTTTGAACGGCAACGTACAGGATCAGCACCTACAAAAACGTCCAGCCCCCCTGGACAGTGGCCACCACCCCCAGTCAGCCGGGAATGCACAGCCGCTCCGCCAGATCCACCAAGGGATCCAGCGCCACTGCCACCACCAACGCAATCATCGCGGTCAGCACCAGGTTGCGCAGTTGCCCCAATAGCAGCAGCATCCCTGTGGCCACCACCAGGGCTATGGAGGAGACGGAGAGGGTCAGTTGTCTTCGGCTCATCATCTGGCTGGGTTCTCTTCAAGGGGAGCGTTCCAGTTTTCCTGGGTAACAGACGGCTCTACCACCCTGGAATGGCTTGGCCGCACTTGCCAAACGCCCTCTGCCCAGAGACCCCAAACCCAGAACCTCTCTACCCAACGGGCCAGACAAAGATCCGCAGCAGAAACCCAGCCAGCAGTGGAGTTACTGCAACAGTTCCATCCGTACTGCTTCTACATATTCCAGCAGCTCTGGGGATCCTCTGCCTGCAGCCTGCCACAGCGTCAAAGCACGGCCCAGGTCGGCAGCGGCAGCGGCCCTATCCTCCCCCTGATAGGCGCGCGCCATGCCGCGGTGGTAGTAGCCCTCGGCTTGCTGCGGCTGCGCCTCGATAGCTCGGCTGAAATCCTGAACGGCCAAGTTGAAGTCGCAAATGCTGGCCCACATCAGGCCGCGATGGACATAAGCATCGAAAAGATCGGCAGGGCTTTGGTTTTGCTTGGCCAGCTCGATGGCCAGGTGCGACACATCAAACGCCGATTCCAGATGCCCCTGTTCGGCCCAGATGCGAGAGCGCAACAAGTGAAGTTGGGGGTTGTGATAGGCAATGCGATCCAGGGGGGACAAAGTTGCCAAAGCCTGCTCCAGCTCCCCGAAATACTCGTGTTGAATCCTGGCCTTGAGCAAGTAAGCTTCAGGCAAATAGGGATCCAAAGCAATGGCAATGTCCAGATCCCGCAGCGCCAAGCTCAGCAGGTGGTCAACAGCAGTCGCCTGGTCTGGCTCCGGCAAGGCCAAGGGATCGCCCTGCAACCGATCCCAGAAGTACTGAGCCCGCTGCAGATACAGCTGCGCGTTCCCCGGCTCCTGTTCCAGAAATTGAGCTAGCCGCGCCAGATAGACGCGATCCAAGTGAAAACGCTCGCCAGCCTGGGTGGAAAGAGGGATCCCCCTTTGGGCCGCCTGCTGCGCCAGCAACTGATGCGCTTGAGAGCGCTGCTCCAGCTGCCGTACTTGGGCTTCCAGTTGGGCTTGTTGCCTGAGCAGGAGCTCAGGATCGGGTTCATCTGCAAATGCCGCCACTTGAACACTCTGCGCTGGTGCCGAGGAAATTTCAGGGACAGCGCCCCGTCCCTTGCGCAGGGAAGCCAACCAGCCGCATTCGCCGCTCAAACACAGCCAAGACAACAAACCCAGAAGCGCCGATCCGGAGAACAAAAGACTGGGCCTCAGCATGGATCCCACCCCACGAACTAGCTTGAGAAAACTTGAGAAAAGAGTTGCCTCTAAGCTAGTTCGCCATAGCCGCAGTGTCCAGACTTTCCCCAACCCTCGGAAACTCCCCCTAGGGGATCCCGCCGCCGGCCAGATCGATCGACTCTACGCAGCGATTCTTTGCCCATCCTTCGTCAGTGGTGTTGCTGGCTACAGGAGCTGAGACCCCTCGCCAACCGGATAAAGTCGGCGCTGCTCAATGCCAAGCTGAACCAAGCGGTTGACCCACGAATTCGGCGGCGCAAGCCCTGGTCATTAGTCCTGGCGGTAAGCTGCCTAATCTCGGCAGTATATAGCCTAGAGTACAGCCTGTTAATTAGGGTGCAGGTTTCAAAAGGAAGGAGAGAAGCGGATGCCAGCCCATTCTTTGGATTTACGGCAAAGAGTCGTGGCAGCTTATCAGGCAGGTCAGACCTCTATCCGCCAGGCAGCCAAACAGTTCATAGCGACCAAAAGAACAGTACAGTGTACAAACAAACTCAGGATTTAACCCCCAGGAGAGTAGGCAGGAAGCAAGTGGGTATTTTGGAACAACATCGACAGGAAGTGATGGCAATTATTGCAGAACACCCAGACTTCTACCTGTGGCAGCATCAAGAACTGTTGCGGGAGCGCTTCACGATTGATGTGAGGACTGTCACGATACACAATTTCTTGAAAGAGCAAAGACTTATCGCAGTGGGAGAGTCCAAGAAGAGGAGGTGCAAAGAGAACGACTAGCTTATAGTCAAGAAGTCAGGGATATTCCACCGGAGGATTTGATTGCCCTCGACTAGACAGGGGTGTGGAAGGGAATGGAACGGGGATTAGCTCGGAGCTTACATGGTCAAATAGCTTATCATTATCGTCGGAGATGCAAGGGGGAAAGCATACTGTTATTGGAGCTATTTCCCTAAGAGGAGTAGTTAGCTGTACCTGCCTGTGTATGCGCCGGAATTGAATCCTATTGAGATGATGGGGTCAGTGTTGAAGCATTTTATTTGGCAGTTTTCCAGAATTGGAAAGTATAGCCTGGAGCAGATAGTGAAGACTTCTTGACTACTGAACAATCCATCCTGCTTCCGAGGTTGGTTTGCTAGGTGTTGCTACTGTACCCCTTGATTCTTTGACAGGCTGTAATCCACAAGTTACTAACGACTAGGATGGCCGAGAATTGAGAAACTTGACGGCTTAGCATACTAACTTCCTACTGTCTTATAGATTAGAAGGTAGACCAAAGGCTACGTTATCGTCCATGATATAGGGCGTCAGCATAAAAACTACCTCATTGCGCTCATTATTCACAGTCTGGGAGCGAAACAAAGCACCTAGAAGAGGCAAGTCCCCTAACAGAGGAACCTTACGAACCTCGACAGTATCTCTGTCTTGGATTAGGCCGGCGATAATAAAAGTCTGTCCGTCTCTTAGTCTCAATTGAGAGGCTTCTAACTGTCTCCTATCAATGTTAAAAAGCTGGATCCCTGCAAAGTCTCCACCTTCCAGCACTTGGATGGGTATGGGGATGGAAATCTCAGGCCGAATAGTTAAGGTAACAAATCCATTGTCATCTATCCTGACATCCGAAACGTTTAAGATAACTCCAGCCTCCTCTCTCTGCAAACGCTGGGTAACAACTGGTGGCTGGTTTTCTCCTTGGGGTATGGTAATGGTTTCAACGTTTACAGGCACGCTGGTGGCAATGCTAATCCGGCTAGAGCTGCCATCTGCCACCACCACTTTGGGATCGGTTAAAATTTTGCCGGTTCCGTTCTGAATGGCTGCTTGAACTCGCAAAGCCAAGGATTGTTGCAGGCGGTTGAGGGTATTGAAGATACCTGTAATAGAGCCAGAGGGCCCAGTGGGGCCAATGGATTCTACTGAGGATCCCTGAGGCTGGTTCAGTGGCTCGCCACCGAAGCTTGCCCCTCCCAAGGTTCCAACAGCAAAGTTACCAGAGGCTCCGCCCAAGTTAACCGATAAGCTCTCGTTGTTGTTCAGACGGATATCGACCGCTCTTACGGAAATCAAAACCTGCCGCCGGCGCACATCCAGTTGAGCAATCTGGGCAGCGGCGATGTCCTGCTGTCGCTCGGTGCCGATCACGGTAATGGAGTTGGTGCGCTCGTCCACATCAAATTGGGCGCCTGGAGCTACGGCATTTAAAACAGCTTCGAGACGAGGAGCTATATTTGCGGCAACGGCTTGGTTCAGGCGGTAGTTGCGCACTAGGATCCCGCTCACCCCTGGCAGGTTTTGTCCAATAAAGACAGTTTGGCCCCGTCGCTGTGCCTGTAGCTGTTTTAGCCGCAGGATAAAGTTAAACGTCTCTTGTAGGGGCGAGTCCTGCACGTCCAAAGAGATAGTCAGCTCGCGTGGAACGTCGTTGAGCACCACATTCAAACCTGCCCGTCGCACCAACAAACTCAGCACATCCCCCACGGGAGCATCCTTCAAGGTCAGGCTAATCTTGGCGTTGGTTCCCAGGTCAACAGGAGGGGGATCGGGTAGAATCGTGCCGACAGCAATATCTCCAGCCGGAGGAGCCACAGCTCTTCCTTGGAAAGGAGACTCAGCAGGCAAACTTCCTGGTGGCAGTTGGGGTTGGTTGAGCTGCCCTACGGAGGGCACCTGAGAAATGACCGGCCCAGGGGAAGCCGGCTGAGGGGGAGGAGCCACCTGAGCTGGCGGGGAAGGGGGAGGAGTTTGGGCAAGGGGCTGAGGAGTAGGGGCTGTCCCCTGGGGAGAAGGAGAGTTTTGAGCAGCCGGAGGGGAGGCAGGAGCTGGCGGCGGGGCCACAGGCTGAGGTCGGGTTGGCGAGGCCGATTGATTGGGCGCTACTTGGCTAGGCGCTGCCGCTACAGGAGCGGGCGGGGCAGAGGGCAAGCCCTCAAACTCGAAGACCAACTGCGTCGGGCTGCGCCGGGCCAGCAAGCCCTGGGGAGCTGCCGCAACACCGGCAATTTCTATCCGCACGCTGTCACTGCCTAGTTGCTTGGCTTCGATGAAGCGCACTCCCGGCAAGGGAGACTCCTGACGATAGCGGCCTTGACCGCCATCCAGTTGGGCATTGGTGATATCCCCAATCCAAGACCGGCCCTGTTGGGTAAAGAACACCTGTGGACGGGCGCCCCCTGCAGTGGTGATCTCCAGCTTCATGCGGTTGCCGTGGGGCACCAGGCGGATATCGGTGATGCGGCTGAGGCTTTGTGGATTGGCGGAGGTCAACTGCTGAGCGGCGGCTTCCTCAAGTCGGCCTTCTACAGCCAACAGGGGCAGCGAAAGGATCAAGCTCAGCGCCCATCCCCAGGCAACTCGACGGTTCATCATCCTCACACCTCACTCCGTTAGCCAAGCGTGTTCTTGCTTCACTGCAGCACGGGTTCACCCAGTGCTTCCCTAATCAAAGCCGAAATCTTGCACTTTGCCACTACCCGTAGGTGATTGAGAGAAAAATTTTCCCGGATCTCCGATTCTGACAACACTACCTGCAGCTCATCGTCTGTAACCTCTCGACCCTGGCCATCTATCACAGGGATCCGGATACGTGCTCATCGTCAATAGAAACGGCTTGTCTCGCCAATTCCCAACTCCCCTCTCCCTGAGGGAGAGGGGCCGGGGGTGGTCGCGCTAGCAGCGCGGAGCGCTTGGGTTGATTCCCTCAGGGAGAGGCGTCACGGCAGCGGTGTGGAGAGCCTGGGAGGTGTCTCAATCTGGTTTGAAATGGCTACGCAGCCGCAACTCCGAAGCTGGGAGAAGGC
>NZ_JANSIY010000084.1:0-11465 GCF_047462295.1 Synechococcus sp. H60.3
CACCGGCTACACCGAGGCCGAGCTCTTGAGCATGAATTACGCCGACATAACGCATCCTGAGGATCTGCGGCAGGAGGAAATCTATGTCGAAGAAATACGAGCAGGCCGCCGCCGCGGCTACCGGATGGAAAAACGCTACATCCACAAAAGTGGCGAGATCCGGTGGGTGGATCTCTCGTCTTTTGTGGCGGAGACTCCCGAGAAACAGATTTACGGCGTTGCCTCAATTGTCGATATCAGCGAGCGCAAGCAGGCCCAGGAGCAGGTTCAATTGCAGCTCCACCAAGCCCGGCTGCTCAGCCACATCGTCCAAGGGATCCGGCAATCGTTGCAGGTGGAGTCCATCCTCAGTTTTGCTGTAGAGGAAGTTCGCCGTTTGTTGGATGTGGAGCGGGTGGTGATCTACCGCTTTTTCCCCGATTGGGTGGGCGAGATCGCCATGGAATCGGTTAGCCGGCCAGAGTTGAGCCTGCTGGGCCTGGTTATCGAAGATCGTTGTTTCGTAACCCAGTGGCACCAAGCCTATCAGCAGGGCCGCATTTCCGCCATTGAAGATATCGACACTGCCCCCATCCAGCCCTGCCACCGGGAGCTGCTGGCCAGCTTAGGGGTGCGGGCCAACTTGGTGGTGCCCATCTTGCAGTCGGCTGGCCCTGACGGCACAGACGGCGGGCTGGCCCGCCTCTGGGGGCTGTTGATTGCCCACCAGTGCAGCGCCCCCAAAAAATGGGATCCCTGGATGCCGGATTTTTTGCGACAAATTGCCGATCAACTGGGGCTGGCGCTGCAACAGGCGGAGCTGTTTGAGCAACTGCAAGCTGCCAATGCCGAGCTGCGCTACCAGGTGGAGGTGCGCAATGCCGAGCTGGCCCAGCGGGTAAGGTACGAGCAAATGCTGCGGCTCATTGGCGACAAGGTGCGCTCCAGCCTGGACGAACAGGAGATCTTGGCCACCGTGGTGCGGGAGCTGACCCAGGCTTTCCAACTGGGCGCCTGCGGTGTGGCCCTCATCCATCCGGAAACCCAGACCTACACGCTGGTCTACGAAGCGGCGGGATCCCTGCCCCCTATAGGCCAAGTTACCCTGCCCTTGGATCCCGTTCTTTTGCGCCAGCTTCGCCAAGGCCAGACCCTCTACTTCAGCACGGATCACCCGCTGCGGGGGCGCTGCACCTTCCTCGCCTGCCCCCTGTTTGTGGAAACGGGCTCGTTGCTGGGCTTTCTCAAGTTGATCCGCTTGCCCCAGGAAGGGTTTATTGAAGCCGAGATCCACTTTGCCGAGCAGGTGGCCACCCAGTGCAGCATCGCCATTCGCCAGGCCCGCCTCTACCAAGAAATCCAGGCCCAGCTCCGGCAACTGCAGCGGCTCAACGAGCTCAAAGAAGAGTTTCTCAGCATGGTCTCCCACGAGCTGCGCACGCCTCTGACCAACATGAAAATGGCTTTGAAAATGTTGGAGGTGCGCGGTCTTTCCGAGGCGCAGATCCCCTATTTCCACATCCTCAAACAGGAGTGGCAAAAAGAGCTGGACTTGGTCAACGACCTGCTGGACCTGCAGCGGCTAGAGGCCGGCAGCCGCAGTCTGGAGATTGCCCGCTTCGAGGTGCGAGAGTGGCTGGAAAAGCTGGTGCCGCCCTTTGCTCTGCGCTTTCAGGAGCGCCGGCTCACTTTTGTCTCCCGCATTCCCTCTGAACCCATCCTGTTCAGCACCGATGTGGGGCTGCTCACCCGCATCCTCAGCGAGTTGCTGGCCAATGCTGCCAAATACACCCCTGCTGGCCAGCAGGTTTACCTGGAAGTGGCGGGCGATTCTTCGGGTCTCCATTTGCAGGTAATCAACACCGGCGTCGAGATCCCAGCGGAGCACCTGCCCCGCATTTTCGAGAAGTTCCACCGCATTCCGCAACTGGACTACGCCCACCAGGGGGGCACCGGCTTGGGCCTGCCGCTGGTGAAAAAGGCGGTGGAGCTGCTGCAAGGGATCCTGCGGGTGGAAAGCGGCGAGAACCGCACCCTGTTTGCAGTCAGCCTGCCGGATTTGGGCAGTTCTGCTCTCACCCCCAGCCCCTCTCCCTGAGGAACACCCTCACCCCCAGCCCCTCTCCCTGAGGGACTCCCTCACCCCCAGCCCCTCTCCCTGAGGGAGAGGGGAGCTAGATAACCCTGGGCAGTGTTGTTGGTCAAACAGCCGGCACTTGGGTAGGCTAGCCGTTGGCTAAGGACTCCGTCCCGCTGACGCGAGCGGCGGGATTGAGTTCTTTTGCCGGAGAAGGGGGAGAGGAGAGCAGTTGCTGCTCCACCAGGTGGGCAAACTCCCGCTCGAAGGTCACCAGGGCGCGGTTGGTTTTGCCCCCCAGGTAAAGCCCTGCTTCCGTCTCCAGAGCCCAAACTTGGCTGTAGCTGAAATAGCTCATCACCACCCCCAGCATCAGCAGCCCAAAGCCAAGATAGACAAGAGGGATCCCTGGATCCGATTTCATTTGCAGGCCGGTGGCGCCGATAACCTCATCTAGGTGCAGGGTAAGGGGGTTGGGAAAGCGCTGCGGAGCCACTTCGTCGAGGGCCAGGCTCATGCCCTGGCGCAGGGATCCTACCCATTGGCCCTGGGTGTCGTAGAGCAGGGCCGTCCCCTGCAAATCTGGCAACAACAGCGTCAAGCCCTCGCTGAGATCCGGTCGGGTGGGCACAAAAGCGCCCCAGAGCTTGCTGCCCGCCTGGGTGGGCACCGGCACCACTGGAATTTGGAAGGGGGGGCTGTTGTTGAGGCGGATGCGGATGCTGTCGATGCCCCAGTCGGCTTGGTAGAGGGTCACGCCGCGGTAGGAGAGGGGATGGTTGACAGAGATGGTCTGGCGCTTGACCTCCTGTCCCCCATCCAGAATCGAGAGGTCAGAATAAAACTGCTTTACCCGTCCGTCGGGAGCATAGTCGATCCAGAAGCGGTTAACCCGAATTTGCCAGGTGGGCAGACGAGCCAGATCCCCTGCCCCGGTTACATGTTCAATGGCGGCAACCCCACCGCTGGGAATCAGCTCCTGGGCCTTAAAGCCCCCGAGGCTGCCCCAGATGGCCCCCAACAGGATCAGCAGCAGGCTGACGTGCACCAAGATGGGGCCGAACCGCCCGATTAGCCCCTTGCGGGCGTAGAGCCGGGATCCCTCCTCAAACACCGCATAACCCCGTTGTCGCAGCCGCTGCGGCAGTCCCTCTAGGGAGTGTTGGGGCAGATAGATCCAAAAGGGCAGCCGCCGGAAGGAGGAAGGACGGGTGAGGTAGCTCCAGCGACGGGCCACCTTGAGCATCGGCCACTGGCGCGTGAAAGAACAGGCGGCCAGGCTGCTGCCAAAGAGGATCAACAGGGCCAGAAACCAAGGGGTGCGATAGACGTGATCCAACCCCAGCTTGAGGATCAGCCGCCAGGTGAGAAAGCCAAACAGGGCCGGATGCTCAGGATAGTGAGCCTGGTAGAAGGCCACCGTTTCCTCTTGCTCGATCACCGTGCCCAGGGCGCTCAAAAGGGCAATCGCCAAGAGAAGGCCAATGGCTAGGCGCAGATCCGCCAGCAGCGGCAGCAGCTCATGGCGAAAATACCGCCGCAACAGCGGAAGAGGGTGGATAACCATGGGAAGTTGTTAGCTCAAGACTTGGATGCCCCTCTCAACGGGAGGGCAGCCCCATCTTAGCCTGTAGCGGCAGGGATCCCTTAGGCCCAAGCGGAGAGGATCGTCACGGTACCAAAGCCCACCAACACCACGCCACTGGCATAGGTGAACCAGCCCGACCAGCGCCGCAGGGCCAGCAGTTGCTTGAGCGAGCCGGCAAACACCCCTGCCAAGAGCAGCGGCAAGACCAGCCCCAGGGCATAGGCCAGCAGCAACCCGCCCCCCACCCAGGGCTGCTCCGTGGTGGAAACCCAGCCCAGCAGGGCCACCAAAACCGGCGTGCTGCAGGGAGAAGCCACCAGGCCAAAGGTGGATCCCAGCACCACCGACCGGCTCAGCCCAGGCCACTGGCCAGGGATCTCCAACCGGTTAAACCAATCGGGGAAGCGCAGGGGGAAGACTTCCAGCAGGTTCAGGCCCATGAGGATGGCGATCCCTCCCGCCACTAGGGATCCAAAGGCAGTGGTTTGTCCATAAACCCGGCCTAGCAAAGCTGCCCCCAAACCCAGCAGGGTCAGGGTAAAAGCCACCCCAGCCGCAAAACCCAAAGATTGGGCCCAGATGTGCCGACGCACTTTTCCGGCCTCTTCATCAGGGCTAGGGGTGTAGCCGCCGATGTAGCCAATGGTTACCGGCAACATAGAGAGCAGACAGGGAGAAAGGCTGGTAACCAAACCTGCCAGACCCACCAGCAGCAGGCTCAGCGGGGAAAGGTGCTGCAGTTGACCTTGAACCAGCTCCGTTGCCCACTGCTCTAGGTGGTAGAGCCAAAGCTGAAGGGTATCCACCATAGCAAAAGCTGTCGAGTCCAAACCTAGGCTAGCTCAAGGAGCCCACTCCAGGGCAGCTTGGCGCCAACTGGCCAGCACCCTCAGCGGCGCGCTCCAGTCCAGAAAAGCTGGGGAGCTACTTGGACTGTTGGTAGGCGGCAATGCTGCTGGCGATCACTGCCTCGGTTTCGGCCAGACCTTTCCAGCCCAAGATCTGGGTTTCTTTCTTCTCTAGGCGCTTGTAGGTGGCGAAAAACTCGGCAATCTCGTCCAGGCGGTGCTGGGCAATATCTTCCAGCTTGGTTACGGAAGCATAGCGAGGATCCTTAGCGGGCACGCACAGCAACTTCTCATCCGGCTCCCCTGCGTCGATCATCTGCAGCATGCCCAGCGGGCGCACCGCAATCACGCACCCTGGAAAGGTGGGCTGATCCATGATCACCAGGCCATCCAAGGGATCCCCGTCCCCTGCCAGCGTATTGGGCACAAAGCCGTAGTCGTAGGGGTACTGCACCGAAGAGTAGAGCACCCGGTCTAGGGCCATCACGCCCATGTCTTTGTCAAACTCGTACTTGTTCTTGCTGCCGCCAGGGATCTCAATCAAGAGGTTGAGCAGACCCGGCTTGGGTTGGGCAGGGATCCGCGACAGGTCAATCACAGCAATTGTCCTCGAAATACGTGACGCAAAAATAGCCAGAGGGCATTATAGCTCCCAGGGCGGGACTTCAAGTAGCAAAGACAAGCTCCTCGGGCAAGATTCGAACTTGCGACCAATCGGTTAACAGCCGACCGCTCTACCGCTGAGCTACCGAGGATCAAAGTATCTTCCATCGTAGGGAAAAAAACGCCATCAGGCAACTCCCCCGAAGGAAAGGATTCTTGGCTCCGCCCAGGCCATCGTCTCAGTGGTGAAAGGGGATGGCCAATAAAGGCAGCAGAGCCAGCCCCAGCCAAGCCCAACCCTGCACGGAAAGGTGCGACGAGGGCGCGACGGGGCCCGACTCCTCTTGCTGCAATAGGGCATCGATGCGCTCTTGCAGCCGTCCCCCCGCAGTGGATCCCATTTCCAGGGCAAAGCCAACCCAAGCCGCTGCCGGCTGCTGCGCCATGCCATGGCCTACCACCTGCACCAGAGCCTCTCCCAGCACCAAGGGATCCACCCGCTGAGCCGCCCAGCAATCTGCCCGTAGCTCCCGCAGGGTCAGCAGTTCTTGCCAGAGAACCTCCGTATTCGGCAGCCAGCCGCTGAGGCGTCGCAGCCAACCAACCGCAAACATCCACAAGGTATCGCAGTAGTGACGATGGGCCTCTTCGTGGGCCAGCACTGCCTGCAGGTGCTCTTCATCCAACTGCTCCAGCAGACCGCGGCTAACCACCAATTGCGGCTTCCACACCCCCACCTGGGCAGCAAAAGGGATCTCCAAGTCCAGCACGTAGGCTGGAGAGCCATACAGCTCGACCTGGGCCAGAGCCTGCAGGCGGGCACGTCGGCAGGAGCGCCAGAACTCCCAAGCCCAGTGCAAGGCTACGCCCCCAGCCACGGCCAGCACCAGCAGCGCACAGCCATAGCAGAACCAGCCTCCTGACCCGGCCATTTGTCCCCATGGCCCCATCCAAGCTAGAGCAAGGGCAGTCATCAGCAAAAACAGCGGCGGCAGCAAGAAGTGGATCCAGGCCCATTGCCAGCGCTGCGCCCACTGGCCGGCTTTATCCAGCCGCACCTGGCCTCGCCACAGCCAACTGAGGCCCAAGCCCAACAACAACATGCCCAAGTGGCTCATTGGGGATCCCTCCTGGCTTCCCGCGCAGCCCGCAGCCGCTCGGCAATCGCCTGCAACTGGGACACGCTGGCCTGATCCAGACTGTCGGCGAAGGCTGCCACCGTGTCGGGATCCCCGACGGCCAAAAATTGCTGCAACTGGGCAAAGGCCCTCAGGCTGGCAGCTTCCTGGCGAGAGAGACAGGGCCGCCACAGCATTGGCAGAGGCCGCCCCTCGGCATCTGTGCGCCGTTCACAGCTTACCCAGCCTTTTTGGCTCAAGCGCTGCAAGACGGTGGTTACTGAGGCATAGGCCAACTCGCGGTTGGGATCGGCCAGAATGCGCTCGTGGATTTGGCGGGTGCTGGCACTGCCCAGCTCCCAAAGGATATCGAGGATCTCAGATTCCAGAGGGCCCAGTGAGAGTTGCTTGGGACGATGCTTGGGCAACATAAACCCTGGCAGGGTAGGGATCCCTATCTAGATTGACATACTCTCCGCAGCTATGGCTTGCTGGAGCACCGCGGCAGAATGGCTTAGGGAGCAGTCCGGAGAGTGCCGTCTTGGGAGAGGAAGCGGGAGCTGAGGAAAGGACGCAGTGCCTGGGGAATGCGGATTGAGCCGTCCATCCGCTGGTGATTTTCCAACAGGGCGGCCAGAGAACGGCCCACTGCCAAGCCCGAACCGTTGAGGGTGTGGACGAAGTGAGTGCCTTTCTGCCCGGCCTCTTTGTAGCGCAGGTTGGCGCGGCGGGCCTGGAAATCCCAGCAGTTGGAGCAACTGGAGATCTCCCGGTAGCGGTTTTGGGAGGGGAACCACACCTCCAGATCAAAGCAGCGGGCCGCCGAGAAACCCAGATCGCCGGTGCACAGCTCCACCACCCGGTAGGGCAGCTCCAGCATCTGCAAAATGGCCTCGGCATCCTGTACCAGCTTTTCGTGTTCTACCTCCGACTGGGTGGGGTGGGTAACTTTGACCAGTTCCACCTTTTGAAACTGGTGCAGCCGGATCAGGCCCTTGGTGTCCCGGCCATAGCTGCCGGCTTCGCGGCGAAAGCAAGGCGTGTAGGCACAGAAATATAGCGGCAGGTGCTCGGCTGGGATCACCTCGTCCCGGTACAGGTTGGTGAGGGGCACTTCCGCTGTCGGGATCAGCCACAAGTCATCCTCAGCACAGCGAAAGCTCTCCTCGGCAAACTTGGGCAGTTGTCCTGTTCCCTGCAGAGCAGCGCTGTTGACCAAAAAAGGAGGGATTACCTCGGTGTAGCCGGCGGCAATGTGGCGCTCCAGCATCATGGCAATCAAGGCCCGCTCCAGAGCCGCCCCTGCCCCTACCATGGCGACAAAGCGGCTTTGGGCTACCTTGACAGCACGGCCAATCTCCAAGAGGCCCAGCTTCTCGGCAATCTCGTCGTGGGGAAGGACGGGATGGGCGGGTTTTAGCTCATCTCCCCAGCGGCGCACCTCCACGTTGTCGGCCTCATCTCGGCCAACCGGCACGCTGGGCAAGGGCAAGTTGGGCAGGGTAAGCAGGCGGGCGCGCATCTCCTCCTCCAGCTCCCGCTCCCGCTGTTCCAGTCGGGCGATCTCGGCCTTGAGCTCTGCCGCCTGCTGCCGCAGGGCCGCCACCTCGGATCCCTGGGGATCCGCTCCCTGGCGGATGAGCGCGCCGACTTTCTTGCCAAGGGTGTTGCTTTCCGCCTGCAGAGAGCCACGCCGAGCTTCCAACTGGCGCCGCTCCCGATCCAACTGCAGGATCTGATCCAGATCGATACTGGCCCCGCGCTTGTCCAGGGCTTGGCGTACCTCTTCTGGGCGATCCCGCAGCAGCTTCAGATCCAGCACGAGACTTGCCTGGGAAATGACCTCTACCTATTCCTTCAGCCAGCTAAACATGGCCCGCAGCTCCTTGCCCACCTTTTCGATGGGGTGCTCGGCCTCGCGGCGGCGCATCGCCGTAAAGCCGGGCTTGCCAGCCTGGTTTTCCAAGACAAACTCGCGGGCAAACTGGCCGCTTTGGATCTCAGCAAGGATGCGCTTCATCTCGGCGCGGGTTTGCTCCGTGATGATGCGGGGGCCACGGGTGTAGTCGCCGTATTCTGCCGTGTTGGAGATGCTGTGGCGCATTTTCTCCAGACCCCCCTCGACGATGAGATCGACAATGAGCTTGACTTCGTGCAGGCACTCGAAGTAGGCCAGCTCCGGCTGGTAGCCCGCTTCCACCAGGGTCTCAAACCCGGCTTTGATCAAAGCCGTGAGGCCACCACAGAGCACCACCTGCTCGCCAAAGAGGTCGGTCTCGGTCTCCTCCCGAAAGGTGGTCTCAAGGATGCCAGCTCGCGTGCCGCCAATCCCCTTGGCATAAGCCATGGCCCGCTCCCGCGCCATCCCCGAGGCATCCTGGTAGACAGCAAACAGACAAGGCACCCCTTGGCCCTCCTGGTAAGTGCGCCGCACCAGGTGACCGGGGCCTTTGGGAGCAACCATGATGACATCGACGTCCGCCGGCGGCTGGATCTGGCCAAAGTGGATGTTGAAGCCGTGGGCAAACAGGAGCACCTTCCCCGGCTGCAAATGCGGGCGGATCTCACTCTGGAAGACGGTCTTTTGCACTTCGTCCGGTAGCAGGATCATCACCCAGTCGGCGGCAGCCGCAGCATCTGCTACAGTCTTGACCACTAACCCGTCCTGCTCGGCTTTGGGCCAAGAGGGGCTGCCGGGGTAGAGGCCGACGAGGACGTTGACACCGCTGTCGCGCAGATTGAGGGCGTGGGCATGGCCCTGGCTGCCGTAGCCGATGATGGCGACGGTCTTGCCGTCCAGGAGATCCAGGTTGGCGTCAGAGTCGTAGTAGAGGCGGGCCATAGTCGGGCTGGGTAGTGTGGTGAGCTGGCGTTTGATTAGGATAGCAGGATTAAGGGGATCCCTGGCAGGCGAAATTCAGAGGCCGTGATGCACGGTTTTCACCCATTTCAACCGCTTGGGCTGCACACACATACGAGCCGTGGTTACAATCATGACCGGCAGCCAGTGGAGCATGTACACCAAGCCTAGGGCAGTGCGCCACCAGAGCTTTCGTCCGCGCAGCCCCTCCACTTGGCGCAGCCCGCGATAGAAGGCCACCGTCACAGATCCCATGACCAGAGCGTTCAAGGGGAGCAGCACTGAGGAGTGGTCGGCCAAGAGTACCCAGAGGGTATCGGGAACTAAGGCCATCGGCAGCAAGTACTGAGAGATAAAAAAGGCCCAGAGATCCACCGTCTTAGCCATGCCCAGGCGGCGGCTGAGGATCCCTGGCCAGTAGTCGAGGTAGCGCTGGTAGCCCCCTTCCGCCCAGCGGCAGCGCTGGTGCCAAAGGCTTTTCCAAGAGGTGACCCCCTCTTCGACGATGGCCGGCTCCGTCAGAAAGGCAATATCCACCCCCGCCAGGTGCAACTTAAAAGTGAGATCCAGGTCGTCGGTGAGGGTGTTCTCGTTCCAGCCGCCGCACTTTTCCAGGACATCCCGTCGCACCAGTTGGCCGTTGCCTCGCAGCTCGCCAATCCCGCGGATGGCCACCCGCTGCTGCTGCAAGTAGGCATCGGAGGCCATCTCCGCCACCTGGCCCAGAGTCCAGAAGTTGACGTTGGGGTTGCTCAAGGCTTTGCGCACCTGAACAGCGCCGATTGTCCGTCTGCCGGGGCGGGGGGGCTGGCCAAACAGCGGCAGGGTGCGAGCCAGCAAATCCGGGGGCACAATGGCGTCGGCGTCGCAGACCAGGATGATCTCCCCCCGCGTCAGGGGCAGCACCTCGTTGAGGGCGCCAGACTTTCCGCCTCCTCGCCCCGGGGGCCGTCGGTAAACTCGCAGATGAGGGATCCGCTTTTGGGCTTCCTGCAAGATGTCGGGGGTGGCATCGCTGCTGGCATCGTCAATGGCCCACAGCTCCAGGTGGCTGCTGGGGTAATCCAACTGGGTGAGACTATGCAGCAGCCGCGGCAGCACTGCGCTTTCGTTTTTGGCCGGGATCAACACCGCCACTCGCGGCAGAGGAGAACCCGCCAGCGCTAAGGGCTGAGCCCCGCCCACCTCAGGCAAAGGCAGGGAGGCTGTTTCGGCGACGGCGGGAGGCCGGGCCATTGTTCCAGGAGGGTGAAGCCTCAAGGGGGGCGGCAGAGCTGCCGGTTGCAGCCGGAACAAGCGGTTGATGTGGATGACCATGAAGGTGGCCAGGCCAACGGTAAACCAGCGGGCTACCGCTACTTGGTGCATCAGGCTGACCAGACCCCACACCGTCGCCAGAACCAGGAAAGCCTTGAGACGGCGGCGCTGGGCCGAGGTGAGCAGCCAATCGGGAAGATGTAGATCCTCGAGGGGAGCAGGCTCTGACCCGACAAACTCAGACATGGGGAGCATCTCGTAGGTAACAACTTTGCCCGTACGCATCAGCCGCCCCGAGCCCAGCGGCTGTTAAGAGGTCGTTAATTATTGTCACCTATTGTGTTGCCACCACGTTGGGTTGAAGACCAAAGGTTCTGGTCTGCTACCCCACAGCAAGGGATCCCTGTCCTCCCAAAGGATATGAAAAGCTTATGGGTTGCCGCGAATTTCCTTGATCACCCCATCTTCCAGCAGGATCTCCACCTGCATTTTCTGGATCAGGTTGTCTCCCTTTTGCACGCGGAAGAAGCTCTCCACGCTGCCCTGCAGCACCTCTTGGTTCAGCTCCAGGCTACTCAGTTGGTTGATCTGTTGGAGCAACTGGTTTTTTTGATCCAAGAGCTTGATCTTTTGCTCATTCACGCGGCTTTTTACCGCTTCTACCTGTTGGAGCACCTGGGGGCTGTTGGGGTTAGGGCTTTGTTTTTCGATTTCGGCAATGGCCCGCTTGCCCTGAAACTCCAGTTGCTGCATCTGAGCATCGGTGGCTTCGATTTGCCGCTCCAATTGCTCCTGCATTTCTTTCTTCCAAAGGGGGGTGACCACCACCTTGACAGGGATGGTGCGCTTGAGCAGTAACTGAGTGCCGTTGCCGACGTTGCTTTCTTCCATAAGACCTATCCAGGCAGACTACCAACCAAATCAGGGGGCCCTACTTAGAATTGTCCTCTAGCAACCTCGGAGAAGGAGGTTTGACAGACCAGACCTCTCCCCGCCGTGGCGGAGAACCCGTTTACTTATCCTACCGGCTGGGATCCCCGCAGTAAAGTCTCGGCTGGGGGGAAATGGCGGTTTTGGTTAAGGATCTTGAAGGCCGCTGCCCTGCGGCGGCGCAGATTCGGCTAGCGTGAAAGAC
>NZ_JANSIY010000085.1:0-11390 GCF_047462295.1 Synechococcus sp. H60.3
AGCGATACTGTCCAGTCCCTCTCACGGAAAAAGAAGATGCGGGCGTCATACGTGACAAAGCCGCCCTTAAACACTTTAACTGGACGGTTTTTCTGTTGGGCACTCTTACGTGCAGCGGCTAGCCTCCTGCCTACCTGTTGTGCCAATCGCGCTAGCGGGACGGAGTCCTTATTGCTGGAGAGACCAAACCGCGCCCGAATCTCACGGTAGCAAAGAGATTGGAGCTTAATGGCGTTGACTATCTTCTCTGGCATGTTTTGGTTAACCCAGTGAGGCCTCCGGCCCGCTGGCGCGAGGAGTGCTTGTGCAAACGCATCCAGAGTCGCATCCAGCTTGGCGGCTTGCGGCGCAGATACCTTGAGCTTGCAAGAAATAGTTAAAACTTGGGTCATGTTGCAACTATACGTCCTCTGCATTCCTCCCGGCCTTGACCCTACGGGTACAGGGCGGGAGCTCCTGCGGTTTCTAGCTGAAGGGGGATCCTATCTTTTGGCGCTTTTGGCCGCATTTAGCCCTGTAGCCCTAGGCTAGCTGGACTACCCCCTATTGTTTGGTGAAGTTCCTCTTCTGTCCAGTATTCTGCTATACTCTGCCTGCTTGGCTCGAATCTCGACATTTTTTAGGAACTTCGGCTGGCCCCACGCTTATTCGCCGCCGCCCCGCTTGGGAGGTGGGCCTAAATAAGACTCGACAACGGTCAACAATTCCCTCTCGGAAAATGGCTTGCTGAGAAACTCGTTGGCCCCGGCCATGCGGGCCTTGATCCGGTCGGTGAAGCCGTCCTTGCCGGTGAGCATGATCATGGGGGTTTCGCGGAACTGGCTGGATTTGCGCAACATGGCGCACAGCTCATACCCATCCAATTTGGGCATGGCCACATCGCAGAGGATCATGTCGGGGTTGAGGAGAAACACCTGTCCCAGGGCTTTGAGGGGGTTGCCGATGGTGGTGACCTGGTAGCCCTCGTTTTGCAGGATGAACTCCACAGTTTTTTGGATGGCCATGGAGTCGTCGATACAAAGGATGTGGCTGGGCTTGTCGCTGGGTTTGAGGGGACGAGTGCGCTGGGGCTCGGCGATCAGGACAGGGTCGGAGAGGTGGATTGCCCCTTGGCGAACATAGGGATAGATGGCTTTGGCCACTGCCAGGGTGTCTCGGCCCAGGTAGCGACCCATCTGGCGAATGCTGGTTTTGCCGTCGGACCACTCGCTCAGGGCTTTGAAGACGGGGGCGGGCAGGGTTTGCTGGAGCGGCAGGGGGTTGAGGATGGTGGGGGCTTGGTTAGGAGCTTGGATATAGGGATGCAGCTTTTTCCACTCCTGCACCTGGGTGACCATCTCAGTAAGCAGGGGAGTGACGGGGAAGGTGGTCAATTGCGGGGCCAAGGGGGGTCCGGCTTCGAAAATGAAGGAGCCCTGGTGGAGGCTGAGCAGGTCAAAGAGGACTTCCCGCACCATGCCCAGCAGGATTTGCTTGCCTTGGCTGGGGTTGAGCTTGTGGCTTTCCAGCAAAGACCAGAGGCGGTTGTACTCGGGGGCATTGGCCGCTGCTTTGTGGGGGATCTCAACTTCGTCTAGGGCAGCTTCCAGCTTGAAGCGGCGCAGGTAGTCTCTGAGGCGGGCAATGCTCCCTTCGCCTTCAGAGGCATAGATGATTTGCCCATTCAGGAAAAAGACGAACCAGTAGATAGAGGGCCTGGCCTCTACGAAAAGCTCACCGGTGCGCTGGCCCAACTCGATCAATTGAAGGATGCTGCGGATATCGATCTCTTGTAATCTTCCCTGCATGGGATCCCTGCCTGCAGTCAGCAAGATATGACCATTATGACGCTAGTCTCTAGTGGCTGCCGCCCTGCTTGTAGGACTATTTTGGAAACGGAGTTAAAGTTTTAAAAAGTTGGGGTTAAGCTTAGAGCCGAGTCCCTGCATTCCGAGTATCCTCGTATCCTCTAGAGCCTGGTTCCTGCAAGACGTATGCTGCCGCAATTCACTGCCTGGGTGCTGGGTCCGCTACTGGCGATCTACACCGTCCTGTTTGTGCTGCGCATTTTCCTGTCTTGGTATCCGCAACTGGATACTTCTCGACTGCCCTATTCCCTGGTGGTTGGCCTGACGGAGTTTCTGTTGCGCCCGACACGCCGCTTGATCCCGCCCCTGGGGGGGGTGGACATGGCGCCTGTAGCGTGGGTGGGTCTGGTTACCCTGTTGCGGGAGCTGTTGCTGGGACAGCAGGGATTGTTGACGATGGCCCTGCACTAGAGTGCTTTCCTAAGGATTATTAGCGGCCCTGCAAGATAGGGATCCGCGCGGCGGGAGTTTGCGCAAGCCGTGCAGGAGCTCCCGCCTGGATTTCCTCCTGCATCTGCTGCAGTTGCCGGATCAGTTCGGGCACCACCTGGTAGAGATCCCCAACGATGCCGTAGTGGGCAAATTTGAAGATGGGGGCGGCGCTGTCTTTGTTGATGGCGATGATGGTCTGGGACTTGTCCATGCCGACGCGGTGTTGGATGGCGCCGGAAATGCCGCAGGCGATGTAAAGCTGGGGGCGAACGGTCTTGCCGGTTTGCCCCACCTGGTGGGCATAGGGGATCCAGCCGGCATCCACAGCCTTGCGGGAGGAGCCGACGGCGCTGTTGGGGAAACAGGCGGCCAGCGCTCTCATCAGCTCAAAGCCTTCTGGAGATCCCAGCCCGTAGCCACCGGAAACGATCACCTTGGCCCGCGTCAGATCCACCGCCTGGGAGAGGTTGCGCACCGTTTCCACAATGTGCAGCTTGAGATCCTCCGGCTCCAAGTTGACCGGCACCGGGATCACTTCCCCTTGGCGGGATCCGTCCCATGGCAAGGGCAGCATCACGCCGGGGCGCACGGTGGCCATTTGCGGGTTTTTCCAGGGGCCGAGGATACGGGCTTTGAGGGACTCACCAAAGCTGGGCCGAATCGCGTACAGGCATTCGGGGAAGAAACCAGACTTGTCGGGATCTCGGCTGTTGCTGTACTCGAAGGGGCCGATGTCAAGCTCGGTGCAGTCGGCGGTCAGGCCGGTTTCCAGGTGGGCGGCCAGACGGGGGGCTAAGTCCCGACCGGTGGTGGTGGATCCCAGCAGGATGGTGTGGGGTGGCTGGGACCAGCTTTTGAGCAAGTCCAGGATAACGCGGCGGTAGGGCAGGGTGCGGTATTCGGCCAACTCGGGGTGGTCGGCGATGAAGACCTGATCCGCCCCGTGGCCGATGAGGATTGGGGGCAGGTGAGCGATGTTGTGGCCGAGGACGAGGGCACTCAAGGTCGCTCCCAGCTTATCGGCCAGCCGTCGCCCCGCTCCCAACAGCTCCAGGCCAATGGGTTGCAACTCACCCTTGATCTGCTCGGCGAAGATCAACACCCGCTTGTGCTCCATAGAGCTTACGACTCCTCATCGAAGTAGAAAGGCTGGGAAGTTTCGTCAATTCCTACACAGATTTCCGCAACTTAGTGATAATTCACCCAACAGGTTTGGGCGGGCTGCAACTGAGAAGTCAAGGAATGGGTTGAAAGGGTGGAGTTAGCAGAAGGGAAAAGAGGGTAAAGCCTAAGAGGTAGCTAGGTAGAGGCTCAAGTCAAGTGCCTGAGCCAATTCCTTCACCAGTTGCGGCACGGGCTGCCCTTGAAAGACCTGACAGTTGCCACCGATTTCCCCCACTTTTTCGGTGGCGGCCACGATGGTCGGGGATCCCTGGAGGCCGCAGCGCTTTGGATCGGCCCCCACATCGTCCAGGTTGAGGATCTGGATGGCCTCGGCCCGTGCCGCCTCATCCCTCATCAACCGCTGCACCCGCTGCACGCCGCGTAGGGTGGGATAGGCCAGACGTCGCGCTGAATTGGCCACCGTGACCAAGGCCGGCAGCGGCACCGCCACCGTTTGGGATCCCCCCTCGATGGCCCGCCGCGCCACCAGGATCCCATTGCGGATCTCAAAGGCCTCGCAATAGGTAACCTGAGGGATCCCCAGCCGCTCGGCCAACTGAGGCCCCACCTGGGCTGTGTCGCCGTCGGTGGTCTGCAGCCCGCAGAAGATGACATCGGGCCGGCCCGCATAGCGAACCGTGTGGGCCAGGGTGTAGGCAGTGGCCAAGGTATCCGAAGCGGCCAGGCGGCGGTCGGTCATCAAAATGCCCCGATCCACGCCGTGGGCAATGGCCTCGTAGAGCACCTCGATGGCCGGGGGTGGCCCCATCGTGATCGCTGTCACCCTCGCCCCATGTTGCCGTTTGGTTTGCAGGGCCGCTTCCAGCGCATAGCGATCGAAGGGGTTCAGCATCCGCTTGGCCTTGGCCCGGTCGATCGTGCCGTCACTGTTGATGCCGGCTTTGGCATTTTGATCGGGAACTTGCTTAATTAGGACAAAAGTTTCCAAGGATATCAGCTCCCTAGCGATCCCCTCCAGACTAAGAGGGATCCCTAGGCAGCAGAAACTTATTCAGCTTTTTTTCGGGATCGGAAACGGTGAGCACTCTGATGAGCACTCTTCAGTCACCTTTCTCAGCACATCAGTTGCTCAAGTTTAAGTAACTTTAAACAAAGTTTGAGATATTCCCTTGCTGCTGCGTGTCGCTTGCCATCTCTAACCCAGCAACGCAAATGCGATTAAAACCTACCTCTCTCCCAAGAGAAGTCTGGGATCCCTCCTGTGAAAAGCTTGAAGAATATCTTGCTGAAATGACTGAGCCAATGAGCTGGGTTCCTCACCTGCCATCGGGAAAAGCCGTCTGGCCGGCAAGAAGCGTTCACTGTCTCTGCAAGTCAACAGACAGCGCTTCAAAGTTGTTGTGTGATTCTCCAGATCAGGCGATCATTCGCTCAGATTTGGGGGGAAGCAAGCTGTTGTCAAATACTTTCTCCAGAGGCGGTTTGGCAGAGAGGCCAAAGCCATCCACCACCTGAGCAATCGCGGTTTCCATCCGGGCAGGCACCACGTCCCCCAAGCCAATTTCCCGCACCTCCTCGGTAACAAACAGACGCGGCATAGCTAGGGTGAGACGCAGTTTCTCAATGGCCGTGTCCAGCACCTGCCCTTCGGCTTTGGCTTTGTCCAAAAACGCCAACATATTGCCGTCGGGGTCGCGGATGGTGTCTTGCCAGCCCTTGACGTAGGCCCTCAAGAAAGCTTTGAGTTGCTCCGGCTTCTCGCGCAGCAGTTGCACACGGGTGATGACGGCATTACCGTACAGCTCAAGGCCATAGTCGTTGTAGAGAAAAGGCGTGATGTCGTTCAAGCTAACGCCACCCCGCACCAAATTGGGCATGGCCGAGGTCATAAAGCCGCTAATTGCGTCCACCCGGCCTTGGATCAGGAAGGGCTCGCGTAACTGTGGCTCCATGGTTAGCCACTCTACTGAAGCCGGATCGATGCCGACTTGCTTGGCAAACACCGGCCAGAGCCGACGCGGCGCATCTCCTGCGGGCGCCCCCAGCTTCTTGCCCGCCAGTTGGGCCGGCTCTGTAATGCCTCTGCCTTTCAGGGTATAGATGCCGAAGGGAGAGCGGTTGAAGTGAACAAAGATCGCCACCAAGGGCACATCCGGGTTTTTGGCGTTGAACTCGATCATGGAGTAGGGATCCCCTTCCCCCAGGTCGTACTGGCCAGCAGCAATCTTAGTGATGGAATCGGCAGAGCCAAAGCCGCGCTCGTAGGTTACTTCTAGCCCCTCTTCAGCAAAGTAGCCCTTCAAGATCGCAGTTCCAAGGGGGGTATCCATCGAGGAAGGCAACCAAGAAAGGGTGAACTTCAGGGGCGTCAGGCCCTGGGAAACCAGAAGCGGCCCGCGGCTCTGGGCCTTGGCCTTTAGCCCGCCAACGGCCACCAGAGAGGCAGCCGCAGCAGCAGATTGCAGGAATTGGCGACGCGACGATTTCGAGATGGACATATCCATATGCTCCGCAGCACCTGGCTCAGTAGGGATCCGCAGGGGGAAAGGCGGCAAAACTTGACCTGAGCTGACAACAGCTAGCAACCAACCTAGCAAGGTGGGGCCAAGCTCTTGTATTTTAGGATACCTTAAAGCCCGATCGAGAACTCTGTTCCACCGGTTTCTCAGATTGGTTTTCGCAAGGCAGGTAAGGGCAGTGTCTAGCTGGGGAGGATCTGTTCTTTTGTCAAAGCCGGTTGGTTGTCGATATGATAGTGCTTCTTGACATCCCTGGAACTTCCCTCGAGGTCTGCCAACGCGAACCGCTATGGCCACTCAACCCCTATCCACCTCCCTGATTCGGTTCCTCGCCGCCGCCGTATCCGAGAGTCTTCAACGGGCGGTAGCCGCAGGCCAACTGGGATCCCTAACACCTGAGCAGGCGGCAGGGGTTAATCCCGTGATCCAGATCCCCAGCGATCCCCGCTACGGCGACTACGCCTGTCCTACCCCCTTGGGGATGGCCAAGCTCTGCCGCATGGCGCCGGCCCAAATTGCCCAAACCCTGCAAAAACACCTGGATCTGCCGGACATAGAAACCGAGGTGGCAGGCGGTGGGTACCTCAACTTCCGGCTGGGGGATCCCTTTTTGGCCGAGCGATTGCAAGAGCTGTTGCGGTTGGGGGAAGATTTCGGCAAAACCGCTGCCCCCCATCCCGAGCGCATCCTGCTGGAGTATGTTTCCGCTAACCCAACGGGGCCGCTGCACGTGGGACATGGGCGCTGGGCTGCCGTCGGCTCGACCCTGGCCAACCTGCTGCGCTGGACGGGGCACCAGGTGGAGCGGGAGTTCTACATCAACGATGCTGGCAACCAGATGCGGCTCTTGGGCCAGTCGCTAGAAGTGCGGGTGCGACAACTGCAAGGCGAAGAGGTGGCTCTGCCGGAAGATGCCTACCACGGCAGCTATTTGGTCGATATCGCCCGGCGGCTGTTGGATCAGGTCAAGGCCGGGATCCGCCCTCTGCCCACCACCCCGGAAGAGTACACCGATTTTGCTTACCAGGAAATGCTGGCCTGGCAACAGCAGACCCTGCAACAACTGCGCACCGAGTTCGATCACTGGTTTAGCGAACGCCGCCTGCACACCCCCGATCCCCAGACAGGCCTGAGCGCCATCCAACAGGCTTTGCAGGAGCTGCAGGAGCGCGGCTTCCTCTACAGGGCTAAGGCGCCGCGGGGTGAGGATCCCAAGCCGGGGGCGGAAGAGGCCGTCTATTTCAAAACCCAAGAGTTTGGCGACGACAAGGATCGGGTGGTGCAAAAGGCCGATGGCTCCTTTACCTACCTGGCCGCCGATATTGCCTACCACCGCGACAAAGTGCGGCGGGGCTATCAGCGACTCATCAACATCCTCGGCTCGGATCACCACGGCTATATCGGTCGTTTAAGGGCGGCGGTGGGCGCCTTCAGCCCAGAGGTCAAGCTGGAGATCCTGATTGGACAATTTGTCAAATTGTTCAAAACCGACCCGGAAACCGGCGAGAAGACTGAAGTGCGCATGTCGAAGCGCACCGGCAATTTTGTCTCCTTAAACGATCTTATTGAGGATCCCGAAATTGGCGTGGGGGTCGATGCAGCCCGCTGGTTTTTGCTCAGCAGCAGCATGGACAGCCCCATCAACTTTGATTTGGATTTGGCCGTCAAGCAAACTTTCGACAACCCGGTGGTCTATGTCCACTACAGCCACGCCCGCTGCTGTACCCTGCTGCGGCGTTTACAGGAAGAGGAACAGGTGCAGCTAACCGCCACAGTTGCTTTGACGGAGCAGCAAAAACTGCCCTACAAAGAACCTGAAGAGCGATCCCTGCTGCTGCGCCTCTTGGCCCTGCCCGATGAGCTGATTGCCGCTGCCGAAGAGCGCGCCCCTCACAAGATCATTCGCTATGCCGAGGCGATTGCTGCCGATTTCAACAAGTTTTACGACAACTGCCGCATTTTGCCCCTCTTAAAAGAGGATCCCCTTTTGGCCCAAGCCCGCATCCAATTGGTGCAGGCCACGCGACAGGTTTTATTTAACGTGCTCACCGGCATTCTCGGCCTGAGCGCGCCAGAGTCGATGTAGATGTTAAGTAAAACCGATCCCCATCCCAAGACGAGAGGGAACTTGGGGATCAACTGCCTAAGTTTCGACTCTGTGGGCGCGCAAGAGCACGTTGGTTCCCAATCCCTCTTGGGCCATCCAAAAAGCGCAAATCCACCACGAAACCTCGTCTTGGCGATAAATGCCACGGGTGAGGGGATAGGATTGCAAAAGGTCAGCCATCTGCGATAAAGCTGGCACCTCAGCCACATAATTGGCCCACACTTCGGGATCCAGATCCTCGTAAACGTAATCGGACGGGAAATATAGGTGGCTTGCTTCTAGGCCGGGCCGGTCGGTCAGGAGTAGTTGAGCGGGGTCAGAAGACTCACATCCCAAGCGATCCCCGATTTGAAACGTGAGTTGAAACAAGCGGTTAATCAGATCGAATTGTTCGGGGTTCATAATTTCAGAATTCCCAACTTGCGGGTGTGGGGTGAGCATCAGAATTGACAGGTGCGACGGCTGCGCTCCAGCTCCGGCTCGATCCAAGAGAGGGCAAAGTGGCTCACACAAGGCAACTGCGGAAAGCGGCGGGCCAGGGATCCCATCTGGATTTCCAAGCTGGGGCGTTTTCGCTGCGCTTGTCCCCATAGGCCGGCGATGGCCGGGCAGACAAAGGTTTGGGGAGAGGCCACGGCCAGGATTTGCCCCACCTGCTGCACCACACAGGAGCCATCCTCGCACTTGGCATAGGCCATCGGGTGCCACTCCATGTTTGGATCAAAACGATCCCAAGGCTGGAGACGGGCGTCGAACCCTTCTCCCACCGCCTGGTTGCCCTCGGGGAAAAAGACGGCCCCGGTCGGGATCCCAAGGCTTTGGGCCGGTTGGGCAGCTTGCCGCAGGTAATCGAGGATCCCATAGCGGGCAAACTCAACGCTGAGCTGCCAGAGCTGCTCTTGCCAGCGCTCCTGTCGGAGAGCGGCGCTAGGGGTAGGGGTGGGATCCGGCGGCGCTGCTTTTGGACGGGGAGCCGCCAAATTCTCTAAATCCCTATTCCCTGAATCACCTTCTAAATCGGCATGGGTGGAATGCCAATTCTCGCCTGCTTTGCTTTGGGCCATCCCGTCCCCTAGTTCTGGAGAAAGCGGCCGCTCCCTGCTTGCGCTGGGCTTGGGATCCCCTGGCTGGCGCCAGCGGGGCTCTTCGGCATAGGTGGCATCCAGATGGAGAACATCTGCCACAGTAATATAGCCCTGGCTGAGGTAACGCTCCAGCAAGGCTCGGCCCGCCGGGTTTTCTGCCAAATCCAGGTAGGCTTGCCGGGCTGCCTCCCCATGGATCCACAGATCCTGGACGGTGGCTGCCAGGCTGGATCCCCCAGAGCCGCGGGGATAGCGAATGTAGTCGAAGAGGATCCCATCCGGCTGCCGCTGCAGGATGCGGCGGATCAGCTCGGCAAAATCCCGTCGCGCCAGAGGATGAAAGGGATCCACAAACACCTCATCCGGGCTGCCCAAATCTTCTGCAAGGGCTGTCGCTGGATCCAAGACGGTGGTGAGGCCACGGCCGTTGCGGGCCAAGACTGCCTGGCGATCTGGGAGAAGCCCGTAGCTGTAGCCGAAATTGAGGGAAAACACCCAGGCATAGGCCGATAACCCCCGCCGTCGCGCCGCCTTGAGAGCCAGATCCAACAAATCGGCATTGGGCTGCAGGCTGGGCCAGATCCCGCCCGCCCCATCGGGCAGAATGGAGCGGCCATCGTAAAACGTCTCGATAAAAACGCGGTTGTAGCCCAGGTTCACCACCTGGTCAAACACCTGATCCAGTACGCCTGGATTGGCATCACAGGGATGCAAGCGCACCCAAATGGCCTGAATCTGCGGCCAACGGCGGCTGCGGCAGGCAATCAAGGCAGCGCGATGTTCGGCTAAAACTTGGGTGTATTCGGCCCAAGCGGCCTCTGATTGGGTGGCCCGCTGGCGCAGTTGAGCCTTGCGCGCCACTTCCTCAGGGGGTTGCCGGCAGAAGGCATCGAGCTGAAGAGCAGACAGGGATCCTGTCTGTTCCCCGCTGCCCTGAAACCTGGGATCGGAGTCAGGAAAAAGGGAATGGCCAAACCTCGGGAATCGGGCCTGGGCGGCGATTCCGGATCCCAGCCACATCAGTGCGCCAAGCACACCTGCAAGCCATTTCCGCTGCCGCCTCGGCAACCTCAACACCCTTAACCCCATCGAGAATTGCTTTAGCTCTATCTCCCCCTAGAGATCGGCAGGCCCGAGGCAATTGTTCCCGCCCCCAGCCAATTGCGCTCAACTTTGAGAGGAGAGCTGGGGCTTGGGATCCCTTGCCCTATCCGCCTCAATCTGGGCCAACTGCTGCCGGGCCGCCTGCCGCATCACCTCCACCGGCACAGGCTTGCCCCCCAGCCAGAGGGAGAGGGCCTTGGCCCCCTGGTGGATCAGCATCTCCAGGCCACTGATGGGGGTGTGGCCTAACGCTGCGGCCATACGCAGCAGCGGCGTGGGATCCGGTACATAGATGAGATCGTAGACAACGGCGCCGGCGGGCAGAAGGCGCAGTTGCTCCCGGCTGAGGGGAGACAGCTCAGCAGGGGATCCCGGCTTGTACATGCCCACGGGGGTGGTGTTGACCACAAGGGAAGTCTCGGGCAAGTGGCGATCCAGCTCGGCCCAGCTCAGCGTTTCCACCTGCGGCCAGGTCTGTTGCAAAGCCTGTAACTTCTCAGGGGATCGCCCGGCCACCCGTACTGGCCCCAACTCCAACTCCAAACAGCCCTGGATGGCCGCCCGCGCCGCCCCGCCACAGCCCAGGATTAGGGTGGGGATCCCCTTTTCCAGGCCCAGCAAAGGCTGAACAAAGCCGTCGATATCGGTGTTGGTGCCGCCCCAGCCTCCCTCCGGCAAGGCGTAGACCGTGTTTACTGCTCCCACCTTTGCCGCCCGCGCTTCCACCTGGCTGAGCAAAGGCAGAATCGCCTGCTTGTGGGGAATGGTGACGTTAAACCCCCGCACCCCGATGGCCGCCAGCCCAGCCACCGCCACTGCCAGGCGCTCTGCCGCCACCGGAAAGGGCACGTAGCAGTAGTCTTCTCCCATGGCCGCCAAGGCAGCGTTGTGCATCGCCGGGGATAGGCTGTGGACCACCGGATCCCCGATCAGGCCCAGCAATTGCGTACTTCCCGAAATCCGCCTGTCCACCCCAGCTCCTAAGGGATCCCTGCCCTGTAGCTCCAATTAGTTAGACTCCGACTCCACCCGATCTAAAGTTTGCCGGTAGCGCTGCCGCCAACTGGCCAGGGATTCTTCCGAAATGTGGTCGATTAAACTGCTCATCTCGCCCAGGATCTGGTAGACGCGGTCAAAGCTTTGGCGGGTGCGCTCTTCTTGATCTGGCTGG
>NZ_JANSIY010000086.1:0-11363 GCF_047462295.1 Synechococcus sp. H60.3
AGTTAAGATTCTTTCATCATTTGGTAGATCGGATAGGGGGAAGCCAAGCTCGACATAAAGCTCTAGTCTTGGCAGGTCTAGCAAATCTGCCACAATTACCGAAGGACAGTTTCGACTGACAAGAACTTTCGGTTGCTCTTGGAACTGATGTAAATCCTGAACTTGCTCATAGATAGCCAGCCTTGTGCCCATAAGTTCATCGCGAGAAATACGGATAGAAAAGCAAACCTCGGATTTTGCCTTATAAAGATCTGGCAATTCTCCTTCACGCACCCCTGGTGGGGCTGTCGAAGCTCGTTGATCCCTACCTTTTCCCCACAAGGGGACGGGGTTGGATTGGGTGACAGATTGAGAACTGTCCTAGGAGGAGCCGGAGAAAAGGCTCAAGTTCACTAGACTGTAAATGTGATTTAGGGTACAGATTTATGGCGACTGTCTCCGCTGCTGCTACTCCCACCGCCCCAGGGACGACTTTACTCAACGTCTGGCAAGTCCTGGCCGAAAAGTTTGCTGATCAGATTGCCCTCAGGGATCCCCATGCCCAGCCGGTTCTTGAGATTTCATATGGGGAACTGTTCCGCGGCATTCAGACGCTGGCTGCCGGCTTGCAGGCCTTGGGCATTCGCCCCGGGGATCGGGTGGCCATTTTTGCCGAGAATTCCCCCCGCTGGCTGATGGCGGATCTGGCCACGCTGTTTACGGGAGCGGTCAATGTGCCCCGCAGCGCCGTGGCGGATCCGGGTGAGCTGGGCTACATTTTGCGTCACTCCGGCAGCACGGCTTTGATTGCCCAGGATGTGAAGACCCTGAGGCGGGTGCAGCCGGTTGTGCAGGAGCTGGGCCTGGAGCGGCTGCTGCTGCTTTCCGATGAAGAAGAGGCAGGAGTATTGAACTTCTCTCAGTGGCTGCAGAAAGGGCGGGAAGGCCGCTACGAGCCGCCGCGGCTGGAGCGATCCCAGTTGGCCACCATCATCTACACCTCTGGCACCTCTGGTCGCCCTAAGGGGGTGATGCTCAGCCACGGCAACCTGATGCACCAGGTGGAAAATCTGCATGTGGTGGTGCAGCCCCGGCCTGGGGATAAGGTGCTGACCATTCTGCCCACCTGGCACTCCTACGAGCGGGCCTGCGAGTATTTTCTCCTCAGCCAGGCCTGTACGCTGGTCTATACCAACCCTCGCTTTATCAAGCAGGATTTGCAACAGGAGCAGCCCCACTATCTGGTGGCAGTGCCCCGCATCTGGGAGACGGTTTACGAAGGGATCCAGAGACAATTGAAGGAAAAAAGCCCCCTCATGCAGTGGCTGATCCGCACCTTGATGGCGGCCAGCGAAAGCTACGTGCTCGCCGGGCGGATAGCCCGCAACCAGTCAATTTTGCACTACGGCGTCAGTCCTTGGGTGCGAGTGGGGGCCCGCCTGCAACAGGGGCTGCTCTGGCCTGTGCACCGCCTGGCCGATGCGCTCATCTACCGCAAGGTGCGGCAGGCTTTGGGCCCCAATTTTCAACAGGCCATCAGTGGCGGCGGATCCCTGCCCGCCTATCTGGATCTGTTTTACGAGGTGGTGGGCATTTCCATCCTCAACGGCTACGGCCTTACCGAAACCTCGCCAGTGCTGTGCGCGCGCCGTCCCGACAACAATGTGCGCGGCACGGCTGGGCCCCCCTTGCCAGGCACGGAGTTTCGCATTGTGGATCCGGAAACCCGGCAGCCGCTGCCGCCGGGAGAAAGAGGGCTGATCCTGGCGCGGGGGCCACAGGTGATGATGGGCTACTACAACAATCCAGAAGCCACCGCCCAGGTGCTCAGCCCCGACGGCTGGTTTGAAACAGGGGATCTGGGCTGGCTCACCCCCGACGGGCAACTGGTGATCACCGGCAGGGCCAAGGACGTGATCGTGCTGCTTAACGGAGAGAACGTCGAGCCCCAGCCGCTGGAAGATGCCTGCCTGCAATCCCCCTACATCAGTCAGATTGTAATTGTCGGCCAAGACCAAAAGAAACTGGCTGCCCTCATCTACCCCAACCTGGAGGCCCTCAAGGCTTGGGCCGCCGAGCAAGGGATCCCGGCTGCTGAGGCCGAGCTGCTGGCCCACCCGCAGGTGCGCACGTTGATCTTGCGGGAGGTGCAAACCCGCATCCAGGAACGTCCCGGCTACCGGCCCCACGAGCAAATTGCCGACTTCCGCTTTTTGCCAGAGCCCCTGAGCGTGGAAAATGGCCTCCTGACCCAGACGCTGAAAATTAAGCGCAACCCAGTAGCCGAGCGCTATGCTCACCTTATCCAGGAGATGTACCCGACGGGGAGCTAAGTTTGGGATCCCCGTTGTTGCTCCAGGTAGCGCCGGAAGCTCTCCGGGGGAATGGCCCCCCGGTAGGCGCCGCAGTAGTAGAGGGTAAGCACTGCCTTGTAGGCCCAATCGGTCGGCACCACGTCCGGGAAGGGACTGGGCAGGGTGTCTGCTTGGTTGGCGGCGCAGGCCTGCAAGATCTGCTCCGTGGTGAGCTGTTCGGCCAGATCGGGGGGCAGCTCCCGCAGGTTGGCCTGGGCAAAAGCAGTGCTGGGCAGGCAGAGAGCGGAAAGAGCCGTTGCCCAAAAACTAGGAGTGAGGAGGGATCGCCAGTTCATGGTTTTGGATGGTAGGCAAGTGTCCCTTTTCCAGGGTAATACGGGCCAACAGGGCGCTTGGATGCTGTTCTGAGATTAAGATGCAAAGAACCGGGGAGCGGCACCAGCGCAGATCCGGTCGAGTCTTTGCGGCCAGCGCTGGCCTTTCTCCAAGAAGACGACAACCCGCTCCCTGCTGGGGGCCGCTGGTCTCAAAAACTGGCTGGGTGAACTCCTAGCTCAAAAAGCTGCAACAGCAGCAGGAGCAACTTCCCTCCCGGAAGGGAGCCCTGAGGTGCCACTCCCCTCCCTGGCAGGCGGATGATTGTATTGAGAGCGCGATAAATCAAGGCCAATGAGCTTATCCAAAGGGCCAAGTTTTGACAGCCTGGATCCGCCGGATCCCAAGCTAATTGATGCCTGTGTGCACTGCGGCTTTTGTCTGACCACCTGCCCCAGCTACCGCGTCCTCGGCAAGGAGACGGACTCGCCGCGGGGACGCATCTACCAGATGGACGCCCTCAATCAGGGCCAAATCTCTCTCTCGGCAGCAGTGGTTTCCCATTTCGATACCTGCCTGGGCTGTTTGGCCTGTGTTACCGCCTGCCCCTCAGGGGTGCGCTACGACCGGCTGATTGCCGCCACCCGCCCGCAGATCGAGCGCAACTACCGCCGCAACCTCTGGGAGCACCTGTACCGCCAGTTCATCTTCTCCCTCTTCCCCTATCCGGAGCGGCTGCGGCCTCTGCTCTGGCCCCTTTGGCTGTACCAAAAAATGGGGATCGGCGCTTGGGTCCGGAAAGGGTTGGAAAAAGTCTCCCCGCGCCTGGCGGCCATGGAATCCCTCTTGCCCCCTCTGGAGGTGGAACAACTGCTGCCCAAGCACTACCCGGAGCGGATCCCGGCGGTGGGCAAGCGGCGCTTTCGCGTGGGGCTGATCCTCGGCTGCGTGCAGCGCCTGTTTGCCCCCCAAGTGAACGAGGCCAGCATTCGCGTGTTGACCCACAACGGCTGTGAGGTGGTGATCCCGCCGGCCCAGGGCTGTTGTGCGGCCTTGCCCCACCACCAAGGGCAACTGCAGCAGGCGGAAGCCCTCGCCCGCCGGATGGTGGATGCTTTTGCCAGCTACGAACTGGATGCCATTTTGGTGACTGCCTCCGGCTGCGGCCACACCCTCAAGGAGTACGGCCACCTTTTGGCCAAGGATCCCGACTACCGAGAGAAAGCGGCCCAGTTTGCGGCCAAAGTCAAGGATATCCAGGAGTTTCTCGCTCAGGTGGGGCTGACTGCTCCCCTGTACCCCCTGCAGCCGGATCCCTTGGTGCTGGCCTACCAAGATGCCTGCCACATGCTGCACGGGCAACGGCTCAGCCAGGAGCCGCGGCAACTGCTACGGCAAATTCCGGGGCTGGAACTGCGGGATCCCGTCGATGCCGCCCTCTGCTGTGGCAGCTCCGGCGTCTACAACCTGCTGCAACCCCAGATAGCAGATGAGCTGGGATCCCAGAAGGTGGCCAACCTGCTCAACACCGGTGCCCAGGGGATCGTCTCTGCCAATATCGGCTGCCGCCTGCAAATTCAGAAGCACCTGCACCTGCAGGGCAAGGCTGGGATCCCCATTTATCACCCGATGGAGCTTTTGGATCGTGCTCTCCAATTGTCTAGCTAGAGCTTGAGGGCGGCGCGGGGATCGTAGGACTGAACCCGTTGCAGCTTTTCGTAGAGCTCCCGCTCCTCCTCCGAAACACGGGTGGGCAAATAGATCTGAACTACCGCGTAGAAATCGCCCCGCTCCCCGTTGCCCTTGGGAAAACCCCGCTCTGCTAGGCGCAACTTTCGCCCTGGCTGCATTCCCGGTGGGATGCGCAGCTTCACCACCCCATCCAAGGTGGGCACCTCCACCTGGGCGCCCAAAACGGCCTCGCTGGGGCTGATGGGCAAGTCGCAGTAGACGTCAAACCCCTCAAGGCGGTAGAAGGGGTGCTCCTTCAGCTCGATCTTGAGATACAGGTCGCCAGCACCCCCATTAGGGTTGGGGTGGCCTTGGCCGCGCAGGCGAATCCGCTTCCCCGGTGTGATCCCAGGAGGGAGATTGACCTCCAACGTGCGATTCCCCCCCACCCGTAGGCGGCGTTTGCCCCCCTCAAAAGCTTCGGGAATGGTGAGCTGGATGGTGGCCTCCGCATCGTAGTTGGCGTTGCTGGCGGAGCTGGAGGAGCTGCTGCTGCGATCCGCGCCTGAGTTGCGCACCCGGCCCAGGAGTTGATCGATGAAGTCTTGAAAATCGTCAAATTGGCTGAAATCGACGCCACTGCTAAAACCGCTTCCCCCAAAGTCTTCGCTGAAGGAGCTGTCGCCAAAAGGGCTGCTGCTGTAAGGCTGGCTGTAGGTCTCCCGCTGGTAGCGGAACCCACCCTGCTGGTGGTACTGGCCGAATTGGTCGTATTGTCGGCGCTTGCTGGGATCCGAGAGAACTTCGTAGGCTTCGTTGATCTCCTTGAACTTCTCTTCGGCAGCTTTGTTGTTCGGGTTAACATCCGGGTGATATTTTCTTGCCAGGCGCCGATAGGCCTGCTTAATCTCGTCGGCGGTGGCCGTCTTGCTGACCCCCAAAATCTTGTAGTAGTCCTTAAAGTTTTGCATGGAGGCGTCCGCAGGCAAATTGCTGAGAATGGGCAGAAACCCAAGCAGTTGGCTTCCGACCCGTTGACCCAAAGAGAAGAAGGCGGGCTAGACGCCATCGCCTATCCCGTCCCTCCTCATTATCGGTGCTGTGAATAAGGGTGGGATCCGCCCTGAACCAGGGGGCCGCAGAGGGATCCCACTGTCGTCACTTGGTCTCGGTGAAATCGGCGTCGATGACATCGTCACTGCCGCCGGAGGTCGTCCCCGAGCCAGAGGGAGAGCTCGAAGCGGCGCCGGGCTGCTGATAGAGCTCGCTGCTCATGGCGTAAAGGGCCTCCTGCAGCTCCCGCTCTTTGCTCTGGATGGCGCTGTCGTCATCCCGCTGGATGGCCTCCCGCAGCTCTCGCACCAAGGTCTCGATTTGGCTGCGCTTGCTGGAGGAGATCTTGTCTCCCAGCTCCTTCAACTGCCGCTCAGCCTGGTAGGCCAGAGAATCGGCCTTGTTGCGGCGCTCGATTTTCTCGCGGCGGGCGCGGTCTTCGGCAGCGTATCTCTCGGCTTCGGCAATCATCCGCTCCACCTCTTTGCTATCGAGCGTGGAGGCGCCGGTAATGGAGATGCTCTGCTCCTTGCCGCTGCCCTTGTCTCTGGCCGTCACCTTGAGGATGCCGTTGGCGTCGATGTCGAAGGTCACCTCGATCTGCGGCACACCGCGGGGAGCCGGCGGGATCCCGTCCAGCTTGAAGCGGCCCAGGGACTTGTTGTCGCGGGCCAGCTCCCGCTCCCCTTGCACCACGTGGATTTCCACCGAGGTCTGCCCATCTTCGGCGGTGGAGAAGATCTCCGACTTGCGGGTGGGGATGGTGGTGTTGCGCGGGATCAGCTTGGTGGCAATACCGCCCAGGGTTTCCACCCCCAAAGACAAGGGGGTGACATCCAGCAACAACACATCTTTGACCTCGCCCGCCAGCACACCGGCCTGGATGGCAGCACCCACGGCCACCACCTCATCAGGGTTGACAGTTTGGTTGGGCTCTTTGCCTAGCAGCTCTCTCACCAGCCGCTGCACCGCCGGGATGCGGGTGGAGCCGCCCACCAACACCACTTCGTTGATGTCGGCCTTGGTGAGCTTGGCATCCCGCAGGGCTTGCTCCACCGGCCCTTTGCAGCGCTCCAGCAGGTCGGCGCAGAGGTGTTCAAACTGGGCGCGGGAGAGCTTCAGCTCCAGGTGCTTTGGACCATCGGCAGTGGCGGTGATGAAGGGCAGGTTGATGGTAGTCTCGGAGACACTGGACAGCTCGATCTTGGCCTTCTCGGCAGCTTCCGTCAGCCGCTGCAGGGCCTGCCGGTCTTGCCGCAGGTCGATCCCTTCCATGCGCTTGAACTCTTCGGCCATCCAGTCGACAATCTTCTTGTCGAAGTCGTCGCCACCCAACTGGGTATCGCCGCTGGTGGCTTTCACCTCAAAGACCCCATCTCCCACCTCCAGGATGGACACGTCGAAGGTGCCACCGCCCAGGTCGAAGACGAGGATGGTCTCGTTGTTGCGCTTGTCCAAGCCATAGGCCAAAGAAGCCGCCGTCGGCTCGTTGATGATGCGCAGCACTTCCAAGCCGGCGATCCTCCCGGCATCTTTGGTGGCCTGCCGCTGCGAGTCGTTAAAGTAGGCAGGGACGGTAATGACGGCTTGGGTAACCGGTTGGCCCAGGTAGCGGCTGGCATCGTCCACCAGCTTGCGCAGCACCATGGCCGAGATTTCCTCGGGGGCAAATTCTTTGTTCATGCGGGGTGAGTACAACTTGACGTTGCCCCGCTCGTCCCGCCGCACCTGGTAGGAGACCCGCTTGGCATCGACGTTCAGCTCATCGTACTTGCGCCCGATGAAGCGCTTAACGGAGTAAAAAGTGTTCTCGGGGTTGAGCACCGCTTGGCGACGGGCCATCTGTCCCACCAGGCGCTCCCCATCTTTGGTGAAAGCGACCACCGAGGGTGTAGTGCGGCTCCCCTCGGCATTGGGAATGACAGTGGGGACGCCCCCTTCCATTACGGCGACAACCGAGTTGGTTGTGCCCAAGTCAATTCCTACAACTTTTCCCATCGGCTCCTTGTTCTCCTTTTGTTCAAGACGTTACCTCGGCTACCGCCGCCAGGCTGTATGAAGTAGCTTGGGCAGCCAATCCGTGAAAATTCAGCAGGTATTTAGCCGTTTTCTGGGTCGATCCTAACCAGCAGGGCATTGCGGTCAGGGCGAGAATGCCGCCCATTTCTGGCAACTGGAAGGCAGAGCAGTTACGGATCTCCGTACCTGCCGGGGCCTTGCTTCCAGGGCCGCTTGGGGCAAGGGCGGCTAGCTCTGGATAAGCTGCAGGGCTTCCAGGCTACGGGCCACAACGGTTTCGGCCAGGGGCAGGTAGCCCATTGCTTCGGCCAGGGCTTGTCCTTCGCTGAGGGCCCAGCGCAGCACCGCCCGCAGGGCAGTGGCAATAGCGGGATCCCGGTACTGGCGGTAGGCCAGGATCCAGGTGTAGGTGACGATAGGATAAGCCCCGGCGCCGGACGGATCCGGCTCAAAGGCCCGCAGGTTCTCAGGCAGCTCGATTTCGCTCAGGGCCAGGGCCGAGGCTGCGGGGGTGGGGAGGACAAACTCGCCGCGGCGGTTTTCCAGGGCCGCCACCGATAGATCCAGGTCGCGGGCGTAGACCGATTCCACATAGCCAATCACCCCTTCGCTGTAGAGCATCTGGGCGCTCATGCCCTCATTGCCCTTGACCCCAATCCCCACCGGCCACTCCAAGGACATGCCGACACCAATCTCGGCGGCCCAAGCGGGGTCGATGGCGGCCAGGTGGCGGGTAAAGGTGTCGGTGGTGCCGCTGCCATCGGAGCGGTAGCAGACGGCGATGGGCAGGTCGGGGAGCTCCAAATCGGGGTTGAGGGCCAAAATCTGCGGATCCCGCCACTGGGTAATCTGGCCGCGGAAGATCTGCACCAAGACGGAGCGGGATAGCTTGAGGCCGGAGCGGATCCCGGGCAGGTTGTAGCCGACGGCAATGCTGCCTGCTGTCATTGGGATCATGACCACGCCCCGCTTCACCTCGGCAATCTCGGCATCGGTCATGGCCACGTCGCTGGCGGCAAAGTCCACCGTCTGGTCGATAAATTGGCGGATCCCGGTGGCACTGCCCACCGGCTGGAAGTTGATTTCCACTTTGGGATCCACCTGGCGGTAGTCGGAAAACCAGCGCAAATACAGAGGGGCCGGGAAGGTAGCCCCAGCCCCGTTGATCAACACAATTTCCCCGGAAGACTGGCTGTCGGCAACAGGGACAGCATCGCCGGCTTGGCCAGAACGGGATCCCTGTTGGCAGGCGCTTAGGCCGGCAGCAGCCAGCAACGACAGCAGCATTTCTCGACGGCGGCAGCGGGGCAGTTGAACCATGGCTGAGGCGCTCCAAGCTCTCCGCCCCGATCCTTAGTCTTGCCCACGGAGCTCTGTCAAGGGCTGCCATCTTTAGCTCTGGCAAGCACCAGAGGGGGCAACTTCCCGCAAAAGTCGGCTTCTTCTCTCCACCAATTGGTCGCCGCTCCCCGTAGGATTCGCTGCGCGCTCCGGCAAAAGCGGGGATCCCAACTCTGTCTCTGTCTCAAGAGACGGAAAACAGAGCTTGCTCGAGAAAAACAAAGAAAAACAGCGAAAGAAAGAGAATGAAAGAGTTGAGTTCTGCAGCAACTGCAGAGGGATCTCCAGGCCAAAGCCTTATCTGGCAAGGCTTAGCCGGTTTCGGGCCGGATCCCCCCTGCCTTGGAAAAATCTTGACATATCTTGGAATAGAGCAATATATTGTGGATTCTGTGCAGAAATCCTGCGCTGTTTACATCTCGGTATCTGGGGGACTACTATGCCGACTTTGACTCGTTCTCCCTGGACACTGCGAGACAGCGAAAAGCTCTATCGCATCTCCGGTTGGGGGGATCCCTACTTCCGTATCAACGCCGCCGGTCATGTGGAGGTAACCCCACAGGGCCTACAGCAGCAGGAACCTGGCATCGACCTGTACCACCTGGTGATGGATCTGGTGGCGCGGGGTTTGCAGTTGCCTTTGTTGATTCGCTTTCCCGAGATCGTGGCCGACCGCATGCGGCGGCTTTGCGAGAGCTTTCAGCAGGCCATCGAGCGCTTTGGCTACCCCAACGTCTATCGGGGGGTTTACCCGGTCAAGGTGAACCAGCAGCGCCACCTGGTGGAAGAGGTGGTCAAGCACGGTCGCGCCTACCACTTTGGGCTGGAGGCAGGCTCCAAGCCGGAGCTGTTGATTGCCCTGGCTCTGCTGGATACACCTGGGGCTTTGTTGATCTGCAACGGCTACAAAGACCGCGATTTTATGGAAACGGCTCTCTTGGCCCAGCGGCTGGGGCGCACCCCCATCATCGTCCTGGAGCGGCTGCAGGAGCTGGAGCTGGTGCTGCAGGCTGCCGAGCACCTGGGCATTGATCCCATCTTGGGGGTGCGGGCCAAGCTCTCAGCCCAAGGGATCGGGCGTTGGGGCACCTCGGCTGGGGATCGGGCCAAGTTCGGCCTCACGGCCACGGAGATGTTGCAGGTGGTGGAACGGCTGCGGGAGGCCGGCAAGCTGCACTGTCTGCGTCTGTTGCACTACCACATTGGCTCACAGATCTCGATGGTGAGCGTGCATGGGCGGGCCGTGCGGGAGGCCAGCCAGATCTACATCGAGCTGGTCAAACTGGGGGCGCCGATGGGCTATCTGGATATCGGCGGCGGCTTGGGGGTTGATTACGACGGATCCCAGTCCACCAGCCATTTCTCCCAGAGCTACAGCTTGGAGGATTACGCCGCCACCGTGGTGCAGACGGTGCTGAGTGCCCTGCAGCCGCACGGGATCCAGCCGCCGGTGCTGGTGACCGAAAGCGGGCGGGCCCTGATGTCCCACCAGTCGGTGCTGGTCTTTGACGTGCAGGATGTCAACGCCGCCAGCCCCTATCCCATGCCCACCCAGCTCACGTCCGATGCCGAGGTGATCCAGAAGCTAAATCAGCTTTACTACGAGATCCGGCCCGAGACCCTGGTGGCCGACTATCGCCGCTGCCAGGAGCTCAAAGAAGCCGCCCTGCGCCAATTTACCGAGGGATCCCTCAGCTTGCGGGAGCGGGCCGAGGTGGAGCGGCTGTTTTGGAACTGCTCCGACAAGATCTGCACGCTGGCCTACGAGCAGCACCAGGCAGGGCAGCCGGTGGCGGTGGATCTTCTGGATCTGGACGAAATGCTGGCCAGCATCTACTACGGCAATTTCTCCCTCTTCCAATCCCTGCCGGATAGCTGGGCCATCGACCAAGTGTTTCCCATCATGCCCATCCACCGTCTGGACGAGGAGCCGCGCCAGTGGGCCACCTTGGCGGATCTGACCTGCGACAGCGACGGCAAGATCAACCGCTTCTTTGGCGAAGACGGGCAGATCACCTCGGTCTTGCCGCTGCACGATCCCGATGGGCAGCCCTACCTGCTGGGGGTGTTTCTGGGAGGCGCCTACCAGGAGATCCTGGGGGATCTGCACAACCTGTTTGGCGACACCAACGCCGTGCACATCCGCACCCGTCCCGGCGGCTACCAAGTCACCCAAGTCATCAAGGGGGACACCATCGGCGAAGTGCTGAGCTGGGTACAGTACAACAGCGAAGATCTGGTGGAAACCCTGCACCACGCCACCGAAGCCGCCCTGCAACGGGGCCAAATTAGCCTAGCCCAGGCCCGCGCTTTGCAGCAGCACTTTGAAGACAACCTGCGGGCCTACACCTACTTGCACCGCTGACGGGGGTAGTGGGTAGGGGCAAAGGCCTAGGCTAAAAAGTAAACAGCAGGGGATCCCGGTTGTGGGCCGGGATCCTTTTTCTGACCAAAACAAAAAAGACTGGTGGACGAGATGCCACCAGCCTTGGCCAGTTCCCTGTGAGTGAGCTGATGCCGTCGTTGCCAACGTCTTCAACCCAGCTCTAGTCTCTGGCGTTTTCCCCCCTCTCGAAGTGATCCGGATCACTCGGTTAAAACAAGGGCAATTGCTGCTCTTCCCCTTCAGCAAGGCTTGCAGGATCCGCCTCCTCCCCGTTGGCATTCCCC
>NZ_JANSIY010000087.1:0-11208 GCF_047462295.1 Synechococcus sp. H60.3
GTGCAGACTTCTTTACTCCTGATCAATCCATCCTGCTTCCGAAGTTGGTTTGCTAAGTGTTGCTACTGTACCCCTTGGTTCTTTAACAAGCTGTAGTGAAACCAGCAACAAGAATTCCTAGGCTTACTGGTGCGCAGAAGCAAGCTATAGCTGGGGGGAGTATGTCCACCTGCCCTCCTCTCCAGCAGGGATCCCTCACCCAAAAGCCGGGAGACAACCATCCAGAACCTAGTTGACCCACCGCCGAGAGAGGGGGATGCTAGAACGGGGAAGGCGGAAGCTGAATCCAGGGGCACCAGATGGCGAGGTGATAGAGCTATGAAGGAAGACTGGGCAAAACGGTTGCGCAACGGGTTAGTTGCCATGGTGGCAGTGATCCTGGCGGCAGGCTTGTTTCTAGCCAATCAAGCTCGTCAGGCCAGCACCAGCTTGGCCGACTTGGCTGCAGAGGCAGTGTCCTGGGAGGAAGCGCAGGCCAACGGCAAGCCTTCTCTGGTGGAGTTTTACGCCGATTGGTGCACCACCTGCCGAGCAATGGCACCCCTCCTGGCCAACTTGAAGAAAGAATTTGCCGATCAGGTGAACTTCGTCATGCTAAACGTGGACAACCCCAAGTGGCTGCCGGAGTTGAGCCGCTACCGGGTGAACGGGATCCCTCACTTTCTCTTTTTGGATGGTCAAGGGGAAGTGCTGGGATCTGCTATTGGAGAACAGCCTGCCGCCATTTTGCGGGCCAATGTGTTGGCTCTGGCAACTGGGCAGCCCCTGCAGTTGACCAATGCCGGACAGGTGTCTGAGCTGCAGCCGGGCAGGCCTGTCCTCTCGAATCAGGCGGATCCGCGCAGCCATGGATAGGAACCTAGGGGATCCCCACTGTCCCTCTCAGCTGCCCACTGGTCTTACCAGTTAACCACTCTTTGAGTTGCGCCCGCACGATACCTACCTGGCGCCTGCCCTCCTCTCCCACACGGCTGAGGACAGATGTTCTCCACCGGGAAACCCAGTGTCTGCCTCTTCCAGGTGGGGGGCCTCCCCGCGTTTGCGGATCACCAAGCAGCGACTATCGCGGTAGCGTCGAGGTAAGGCCAAACTTCTTCGGTCAGGTTTGGACGGCCTGCAGCCGCAGGTGCTGAACTAGAGCCTGTAGGCCCAATAGGTAGCTGTGGGCTCCAAATCCACTGATTTGGCCAATGGCTACAGCAGCAATGTAGGAGTGCTGGCGGAAAGGTTCGCGGCGATAGATATTGCTCAGGTGAACTTCTACGGTGGGCAGACCCACGGCAGCAATGGCATCCCGCAGGGCAATGCTGGTGTGGGTGTAGGCGCCGGGGTTGATGAGGATGCCGGCGTGCTGCTGGCGGGCGCGGTGGACGGCATCAACCAACACTCCCTCATGGTTAGACTGCAGGATCTCCAGCTTTGCCCCAAGAACTTCTGCCTGCTGGTGGAGCGCCCGATCGATCTGCTCTAAGGACACCGAGCCGTAGATGCCTACTTCTCGCACCCCTAGCAAGTTGAGGTTGGGGCCGTGCAGAACCAGAAGGCTGAGGAGCTCGCCACCGGAAGCGATGGCAGTCGGATTAGCGACGACGATGGGATCCATTTTCTACGGGAATGGGGGCAGGTTGGGGCTGAGGACTTCCCAGAAGGGTATCAATTACACGTTCCACCCATTCGCGGAGCTTTTCGAGAACTTTTTCTACCCAATCCATCCGACCTGCCTCGTAGGAGTTACAGAGCCATCAACGGAGCTTGACCAATGGATCTCCATGATAGCGCTTTTTCTCGACAAGCGTAGAAATGGGGAGCTGGAAATACCATCGGACTAGTAAAGGGCGCTCAGGAGCACGATATCCACGATCAGGAGGGCACCTGCAAAGGCCAGCAGGCTGCGCACAATTTGACGCTCTTGTTTGGAGCGATGGGATCCGCCAAGACGGAGCCAGCGGAGCGAGTTGGGGAGGCGGTACAGCATAGCAACAGTCGATGAGATTCTAGACTCGGGAGCGCCAACGCCCCAAGGTGATCATGCCCCATTCTGTGAGCTTCGGATCCTGGCGGACTTCCCCACGCTGGGGGGGAATACCAGCCTGGCTATGGGGATCAATTCCTTCTAGAGTGGGGGTTAGGCCATTTTTGTTGTCGATGACCACTCCTCTAACTCAAGCCGAAACCGTTTTTCAGCGTTGCTGGGATCACTGGCAAGCTCTGGCCAGCCGTCAGGACTTGCAGCCGGAGTTCAAAGCTTTATCCACTCTGCGCAAGCGTCTTGTCAGTCGGGTGTTTTCCATTGCGGTGTTTGGTCTGGTCAACCGCGGCAAGTCGGCTGTCTTGAACGCCCTGACCGGCGAGGCCCGCCTGGAGGTAGGGCCCCTCAACGGGGTGACGCAACAGCCACAATCGCTGCTGTGGCAGCCGGGGCCGGGGATCCCTTGGCAGGTGCGGCTCATCGATACGCCCGGCTTGAACGAGGTCAACGGAGAAGCCCGCGAACAGTTGGCCTGGGAGGTGGCCCGCGCCGCCGACTTGATCCTGTTTGTCATCGCCGCCGACCTGACCCAGTTGGAGTACCAAGCTCTGTTGGAGCTGCGCACCCTGCACAAGCCGATCCTGCTGGTGTTGAACAAGTGCGATCTCTATTCGGAAGCCGAGTTGCAGGCCATTCGCACCCAGATCAGCCATCACTTGGGCTGGGTGTTGCCCCAGGAGATCTTAACAGTGGCCGCCTGTCCTAAGCCCACTAAGGTGCGCACCCACTGGCCAGATGGCCGCATTACCTTGGAATGGGAGCGGCCCGCACCCCAGATCGAGGCCCTGCGAGAGCGCATTGTGGAGATTTTGCAGGCAGAGGCGGGATCCCTATTGGCCCTCAACGTGCTGAAGCGGCTGGAGTGCCTCCAGGCCCAGCTCTGGCAAAAGCAGTGGCAGCACCACGCCTGCTTTGTCGAGCAATGGAGCACGGCCTGCGCCCTCGGCAAGGGGATCGCGGTGGGCTTAGCGCCACTGGGGCTGGATCTGCTGTTGGCGCCGCTGCTGGATGGGCTGTGGCTGCTGGGCTTGGGAATGCGGCTGCGCCTACCCTGGGGATCCTTAGGGGGGGCGCTGGGATCCGTCCAGGAGGGGCTGTGGCGACTGCTGCTACTCAACGGGGCGCTGCTGCTTTTGGCCGAGGGGGTGAGCTCTTGGCTGTGGGGAGGCTGGAGCAACAGCCTCTTGCCAGGTCTGGTGGCGGGAGTGAGTTTGTACCGCCTGGGATCCCTGGCGCCACAGGTGTTGCTCCGGTTTGCCCCAGAGGGGTTCGGCCTAGGGGCCCTCTTGCGGGATCTCATCAGCAGCCAAGAGCTGGCTGAAAAGGCCTAGGATCCCCCTTCCCCGCCATCCTGGGCCATTTCGGCGGCGTGGTAGGAGCTGCGCACCAAAGGCCCAGAGCGCACCTGGCGAAACCCCATCTGGAGGGCAATCTGGCCCAGCTCGACAAACTCCTCCGGGGTCCAGTAGCGCTGCACCGGGCGGTGGGCCAGGGAAGGCTGCAGGTACTGACCCAGGGTGAGCCGGTCACACCCTACCGCCAGCAGATCGCGAAAGGTTTCCAGCACTTCCGCGCGGGTCTCCCCGTGCCCCAGCATCAGGCCGGACTTGGTGGGCAGGCCGGGATCCAGCTCCTTGACGGTTTGCAAAACCCGCAACGACAGGTCGTAGCCAGAGCTGCGCCGCACCGCCTGCGACAGCCGGCGTACGGTTTCGATGTTGTGGTTGTAGCAGGTCGGTCGGGCCGCCACCACACGGGCAATGCAGTCGCGATCCCCGCGAAAATCGGGGGTGAGCACCTCGATCTGGATCCCAGGGCAGCGTCGCCGAATTGCTTCCATCACCTCCACGAAGCGGCCGGATCCCTGGTCGGGCAGGTCGTCGCGAGCTACCGAGGTGAGCACCACATAGCGGAGCCCCAGCAGCTCAACGGCCTCAGCCACCTTTTCCGGCTCCTGCGGATCCAACGGCGCGGGCCGCCCGCTGGCCACCTGACAAAAGGAACAGGCGCGGGTACAGATCCCACCCATCAGCAGGAAGGTGGCAGTCTTTTGGCTGTAGCATTCGGCCCGATTGGGACAGCGCCCCTCTTCGCAGATGGTGTGCAGGCCCCGCTGCTTGATCACCTGCTGCACCGCCGAGATATCGCTGGCCTTGCCAATAGAGCGCTTGACCCAACTGGGAAGAGGGCTAACAGGCATGGGAGAACCGCTTGCTAGGGCTCAGTAGCTTGGGAAAGCATCCTTCTCCAATCCAAGGAGAAAGACAAAGGGGATAGCGTCCATTGTGGCATGGACGCCTTCCAGATCGATCGCCCTTAGCCGGAAAAGGGCTAGGCCAGCTGAGGAGAGGTTAGCATCTGGTTGACGATGCGCTGCACAATTTGAAAGCCAGTCACCGCCTGCCAGCCCAGGATCCCCAAAATCACCAAATTCAGCAGGAGGTGGACATTGCGGGCCCAGGCCTTTTGGCCATCCTTCATCAGGGGCGCCAAAGCCGCAGAGCTAGCCACCAAGGCCACAATGCCCAATCCCGCCAGCAAGTGGGGGCCAACGAACAGCTTGCCGTTGTTGAGGTAGGTCACCCCCATGCCGCCCAGGGCCCCGAACACCATCGACAGCAAGAACAGGGATCCAGCAAGAAAGTGCCGCTGGCCAAACTTACCCTTGATGAGTTCTTTGCGCTCTTCTGCAGAAGCAGTGCGCAGCCGTCGCACCTGCAGGCCCAGGTAAAGAGCGTAGAGAGCTAGGACAAAGGCGAAAATCATCAGCACAGGGTGAAAGAAAGGCAAGGCCAGCTTCAGCCATGGGGGAAGTTGAATGCCGCTCATAGGGATTGCGCAACGAAGAGGAGGCTGCCCCTAAATTAACACAAATTTTTAAAAATTTAAAAAACTTCTGTCGCGGCACAGGCCTGGGTGGACTCCAGGAGTTGGGGCCCTATCTGCGTTAGATGCTGGTAGAAATGGATTGGCCGTTGGCAGCGGGCCAGATGATGGGCTTTGCAACTTGGGTAACGCTGCGGATCCCAATTCCAGTAGCTGAATCACTCCTAGGTGCCGACCCCCGCCTCAAGCTCCCAGCCACAGGGCATAATGGGCTAGCAACTTCTTTTGAACAGGGATCCGCAGCAGCATGGGACGGGCAAAGAAAGTGGTATTGGCCTATTCGGGGGGCGTCGATACTTCCGTCTGCATTCCCTATCTCAAGTATGAGTGGGGGGTGGAATCGGTAGTCACCCTGGCGGTGGACTTGGGTCAGGGGGGAGAGCTGGAGGCCATCCAAGCCAAGGCGCTGAGGGCCGGGGCGGAGCAATCCCTAGTGCGGGAGGCTGTCCAAACCCTGATTGCCGACTACGCCTTCCCCGCCATTCAGGCCAACGCCCTCTACGAGCAGCGCTACCCTCTCTCCACCGCCTTGGCCCGCCCCCTGATTGCCAAGCTGTTGGTAGAGGTGGCAGAAGAGGTGGGCGCCGACGCCGTGGCCCACGGCTGCACCGGCAAGGGCAACGACCAGGTGCGCTTCGACCTGGCCATCGCCGCCCTAAACCCCAAGCTCAAGGTGTTGGCCCCGGCCCGCGAGTGGGGCATGACCCGCGAGGAGACCATTGCCTACGGGGAGCGCTACGGGATCCCTATGCCGGTGCAGAAGTCCAGCCCCTACAGCATCGACCTCAACATCCTGGGCCGCAGCGTTGAAGCCGGGATTCTGGAGGACGCCGACCAAGAGCCACCGGAGGAAGTCTACGCCCTCACCCGCCCCATCTCCCAAACCCCCGACGAGCCCGCCTATGTGGAGATCGCCTTTGAAGAGGGGATCCCGGTAGAGCTGGACGGGCAGCGCCTTGGCCCCAGAGCCCTCTTCGAGCGGCTCAACCACTTGGCTGGCAGCCACGGTGTCGGTCGCATCGATATGATTGAAAACCGGCTGGTGGGGATCAAGTCGCGCGAGATCTACGAGTGCCCCGCCCTAACGGTGTTGATCCAGGCCCACCGCGAGCTGGAGAGCCTCACCCTCACCCGCGAGGTCATCCACTACAAGTACGGTATCGAGACCACCTACAGCCAATTGATCTACAACGGCCTTTGGTATTCACCGCTGCGGGAGGCCCTCGACGCCTTCATTCGCACCACCCAAAAAAGCGTCACTGGCGTGGTGCGGATGCGCCTGCACAAGGGCCAGGCCGTCTGCGTGGGCCGTCGCTCCCCCTACTCCCTCTACAACGCGGAGCTGGCCACCTACGGGGAAGGGGATCAATTCGACCATCGGGCTGCCGAAGGCTTCATCTACATCTGGGGTCTGCCCACCCGCGTCTGGGCCCAGGTGCACCGGGGTAGTGGTGCTTGAACTCTACCGTTAGGCAATTTGTCCATCCGGGGCGCTGGTCAACCGGCTAGCCCGCTGGGAGGGAGCTGGCAACCCGCTTGCCTGCTGGCCCAACGGCGCAGGTGGGCCAGGTTTTCCACCGCGGGGGTGAGGGGCTTTCTCTAGGTTCCTGCCGTCCAGGTGTTGCCGTACTCGATCTGCTCCGGGGTAAGGCTGTCGATCTGGATCCCCATGGCTTTGAGCTTGAGGCGGGCGATGGTCTCATCGATCTCCGCAGGAATGGGGTGCAGCCCAGGAGCCAGGTGGCCACGGTTTTTCACCAGGTACTCGCAGGCCAGCGCTTGGTTGGCAAAACTCATGTCCATGACGCTGGCGGGGTGGCCTTCGGCAGCAGCCAGGTTGATCAGCCGGCCCTCCCCCAGCACCACTACCGACTTGCCCGATTGAAGACGGTATTCTTCCACAAAGGGGCGCACCGTCTGCCGGGAAACCGTCCGCTGCTGGAGCGCCACCAGGTCGATCTCGATGTCGAAGTGGCCGGCGTTGCAGACCATCGCCCCATCCTTCATCGCGTCGAAGTGCTCGCCGCGGATGACGTGCTTGTTGCCAGTGACCGTGACGAAGAGATCCCCCAGAGGGGCGGCCTCGGCCATGGGCATAACCCGAAAGCCGTCCATCACCGCCTCTAGGGCCCGCACCGGGTTGACCTCGGTCACAATCACCTGGGATCCCATGCCGCGGGCCCGTATCGCCACTCCCCGGCCGCACCAGCCGTAGCCGGCTACCACTACTGTTTTCCCGGCCAAGAGAATGTTGGTACAACGCAGGATGCCGTCTAGGGTGGATTGGCCAGTGCCGTAGCGGTTGTCGAACAGGTGCTTGGTCTCGGCATCGTTAACGGTCATCACCGGGAAGCTGAGCACCCCCGCCTTGACCATGGCCCGCAGGCGCACCAGGCCGGTGGTGGTCTCCTCCGTGGTGCCGATGATCTCCGGGAGCTGCTCCTGACGGTGCTGCACCAGCTCTGCCGTCACATCGCCGCCGTCGTCAATGATCAGGTTGGGGCGGTGATCCAAAGCAATCTGCACGTGGCGGCGGTAGGTGGCTACGTCTTCTCCTTTGATGGCAAAGACTGAGATGCCGTAGTCCGCCACCAGGCTGGCGGCCACATCGTCTTGGGTGGAGAGAGGGTTGCTGGCGATGAGGACGCTATCGGCTCCCCCTGCCTGCAGCGCCAAGGCCAGATTGGCCGTTTCGGTGGTGACATGGCAGCAGGCCACCAGGCGCAGCCCGGCCAGGGGCTTTTCTTGAGCAAAGCGCTCCCGGATCTGGGCCAGCACCGGCATCTCCCGCGCCGCCCATTGGATCCGTTGCTTGCCCAGGGAGGCGAGGCCAAGGTCTTTGACTTCGTGCTTGGGGAGAGACAGGGTGGCGCTGGTCATCGAGAAGGCTCCAAAAAAGGTCGTCGAAAAAGGACAGAGGATCAGTCGAGCTACACGGCTAGGAACAGGGAGTTTCAGGCCGTTACAATGTCGGCAAGAGGGATAACCAGATGTCAACAGACCTGAACTATTTTGCCACAAGGGATCCCTTTTCGGCGCTGGGGCTGGACGTGGGCAACCGCCGCATCGGCGTGGCCGGCTCCGATGGGCTGGGCCTGCTGGCCACGGGGTTGGGGGTGATCCGGCGCCGTTCCCTGCCCGAAGATATCGCCCAAGTGCAAGAGTGGATCCGCCGCCGTCGGGCCACCGTGGTGGTGGTCGGGATCCCCCTTTTGGCGGACGGCTCAGTGGGATCCCAAGCCCGCAAGGTGCAGCGGTTTGTACGGGCTCTGCGCGCGACAGTGGATTTGCCAGTGGTTACGGTCAACGAGTACCTAAGCACGGTGCAGGCGGAGTGGGATCTGCGCGAGGCCGGGATCCCAGCCAGGGCCCAGAAGGGTTTAATCGACCAACAGTCGGCGGCGGTAATTTTACAAACTTGGCTGGACGAGCGGCGCTATTCCCAAAGCTCAAAAGCGCCCTGCAGATAGTCTGCCAAGGCGTAGCTCACCCCTTCTTTGGCCGGTTGCTGTTCCACCAAAACGACATCGAAGCGACAGGCTAATTCAGCAAGATCAGGGTGCTGGCTCAAGAAAGCTTGGGCGGTTCGGATCAGGCGCCGCTGCTTCTGGATCCCAACCGCCAAAAGCCCCTTTTGATCCCAGCCCTCGCCACTGCGGGTTTTCACTTCCACAAAAATCAACTCCCCTGCCCTAGCGGCCACCAGATCCAGCTCCCCCCAACGACAGCGCCACTGTTGCGCCAGGATCTGCCAGCCCTGCTCCTCCAGGTACTGCCGCACCCAAGCCTCGCCAGCCTCGCCTGTGTCTTGGAGAGAAGTTCGCTTGGGCAAGGGTTCCCCGCCTACCTCGTACAAATCTAAGTAACTATTCCGAATCCCTCCCCCTAGTGGGCAGAGCCGTTGCCGTGATACCTGTCGGTGTCGTAGAAGCCGTTGCGGGTGCCAAAATAAAAGCTCGCCAAAGATAGGATCAGGGCGACCGCCACCAAGATCGACTTTGCATCCACGCAGTTTTCTCCTAGTTGTATCCTATGCCTCGACCATAAACTACCCTACCGCATAGGCGGGTGGGATTTTCAGTAGCCCTGAAGCTCGCTCACAAGGACTCCGTCCCGCTAACGCGAGTGGCACCGTTAAAATCCGCATCCCCTTCCCGCTGGCCAAGCCACAAGCACTGGTGACAGGTCTGTGAGCTGTAGGCAGGCGGAACCCCTACAACCTCGACCCCTACCCTCATTGCCTTGTACTGCACAAACTGCCTCAACAGGTAGAAAGCCCCTCGCGCTAGCGGGCCGTAGGCCTCACTGTTCGACTGCCGCCGCTCTTTTTAGGCGCTATCCCTTGGGGTATCCCGTGCATTTCGGTGATAGCCTGCCCTTTCTCCTGCCCTACTCTCGTTGGCCTTGGGGAGCCCAGATTTCAGTAGCTTGCTGGTGATCGTTCTCTCAAGTATTGGCTCCTTCCGCTTGCTGCTCGACATGTTACCATTTAGCCTCGAAAGGGAGTAGTCAGGTGGCCCACCGCCCTCTGCATCGACATACTGGCCAGCAAGCCCGGTGCAGCAGACAAAGCCTGCCCAGAGAATTACTTTGGGCTGCTTTGGTGACGAGACTTTCACTGGGTTCACGCAGAGGTGAGCTTGGTGATCCCGTCTGACTTCTCCGGCCTTCACCTCTAGCTGTGAGCCACCCTGCATACAAGAGAGGTTGGAGGCTAAAACATGTGGGCCGGTTTTTGGTCGAGTTTCCTGTTGGTCACAGTGGCAGAGCTGGGGGATAAGACCTTTTTTACCCCCCTCATTTTGGCAATGCGTCACCCGCGCCGTTGGGTCTTTCTGGGAACATGGCTGGCTTTGGCGCTGATGACCCTGCTGGCTGTAGTGGCCGGGAAGGTACTTTTCAAGTTGTTGCCACCACTGGGGGGGCAGGTGCTCTCAGCAGGGGTTTTTGCTGCCTTTGGGCTGAGAATGCTCTGGCAAGCCTACAGAATGACTCCTCAACAAGAGAAAGCAGAAGAGGAGGAAGCCCTGAAACTGGTGGAACAAGCCGAGGAAAAGGGGGCTGGCCGCGGCGGCGCCTGGACGATTGTCTGGGAAGCGTTGAGCTTGACAGCCTTAGCCGAGTTCGGGGACAAAACCCAAGTTGCCACCGTCTCCTTAGCAGCCACTCATCCGGGATTGAGTGTCTGGGCAGGAGCTACCCTCGGCCACGGCCTCATGGTGGGGTTGGCGGTGGTGGGTGGCCGGTTTTTAGCAGCCCATATCTCTGAACGAGCCGTGCATTGGTTGGGAGGCAGCTTGTTTCTGATCTTTGCCGGGATAACGGGTTGGGAACTGCTGGGATAAACCTGTCGGGCAACCCAGCCCGGTTCCCTTCAGAATTGACTTCTACTGACATAATTTCTCCTCCCCTAGCTGGAAGTCCCCCCTTCCAACAACAGACATACTACGGAGGCGGGTGTCGAAGGGCATTGGGGTATCTCTCCGCCAACTCCCAAGTCTCTTGTCCAGCGAGAGAGCCCTTCATGCCTGGCCAGATCCCCGTAAGCGATGCAGCAGGAGAATGAACGATGAGCAAAACTCCCATCTTTCCTCTAACCTGGCTATGGGCGGGATCCCTGGCTTTGGGGGTGACAGCCTTAGTAACCCGCCAGGTCGTCTGGGGTCTCTTGCCTGTGGCTGCGGCTTACCCGGCCATCCGCCGCCGCGAAGAACAGCTTTGCCAAGTGTTGGGGCAGAGCTGGCAGCAGCAGGAACAGATGGCGACCCAACTGGGGGCGATACAGGCGCGCATCGACGCTCTCGAAGCTCGGCCTACGTCACATTTATCGGTGCGGCAGCAACTGGCTCCCACCACGCAGGCCATTCAACAGATCCAGCGGCGGCTCAAAGCTGTAGAACTGCGGCTCAATGCTCTGCCCCAGGCGACTCCTGAGGAACTGGAGTCGATGCGGGCGCAATTGCAACGTCTGCAGCAGCAGGTGGAGTCCCAGCCAGCCCTCCCTTCCCCGCGCAAAGCTTTGGGGGTGTTTATTGACGGCGCTAACCTGCACGCCAGCGCCCAGCAATCGGGATCCCCTCTCGACTACCCCGGACTGTTGAGCTGGCTGGGCCAGGGCCGAACCGAGATGGAGGTGCGTTTCTACAGCGGCACAGATCCGCACAACCTCGGCCAGCGCCGTTTTCTGGCAGAGCTGAGAAAGTTGGGCTACCGGGTGGTTACCAAGCCGGTCGTCACCCGTGCCGACGGCAGCCGCAAGGCCAATCTGGATGGGGAGCTGATCGTGGATTTAA
>NZ_JANSIY010000088.1:0-3233 GCF_047462295.1 Synechococcus sp. H60.3
GGTGTTGTCAAGACGCCTCTAGCCAATTCCTTGAAGCAAATCCCCAAAGTTCTGCTGACTTTTCTGTTCGCGTCAGCGGGACGGACTCCTTGCAGGTTGGCTGAGAGATTAATCTCCCTCGAACGCTTGCCACCAGTCGGGTTTTTCACCGTTTTAGAGGCTCACCTTGGTGACAACTATACGATTGATGAGCAACTAAAATTGCTGACGGGCTTTTCCGCCCCGCCCTACTCGCGTCAGCGGCGCGGAGCGCTTAGTACGGGGCCACCAAGCTATCCCTCTGTGTTGGTCTATCGCTCCGCCCACGAGCCAAAGCGCCTGCTGAAGTCCGCAGACACCCTCGATCGGGAAGAGGTGATCCCTGGCTTCCAGTTGCCACTTGCCGCTCTCTTCCAGAAGCTGCCTTTCTAGCCTGCAACCGGCTCCCCCTTAGATCGGCCAAGGCCAAAACTTTAAGAGGTGGCGCACAGCCACCCCACCGGGAAAAGGACTCTCCCATCCAATTCAAACAAGCGCCGGCACCCGTGCTTCAGACAAAGCTTCCCTGAGGGCTCGCACCTGGGCCACCATGGCCACTTCATCCTGAAGGCGACTGACAGCTTTGCCCACCCCCACTCCTGAAGCGCCGGCAGCGATGGCTAGGGGCACCGTCACCGTTGAGAGGCCAGAGGCGCAGATGACCGGCAGCGAGACCACCCGGCTGATCTCATAGGCGGCAGCCAGGGTGGGGGCAGCCTTCTCAATCAGGCCTAGGGATCCGCCGTGACGGGGCTCAGCGCTGGTGCCGCCCTCGGTTTGGATGAGATCGGCCCCCAGATCTTCCAGTTTCTCGGCCAATTCCGCCTGCTGATCCAAAGGCAGCGTGTGGGGAACGGTTACCGACAAAAGCGTGCGCGGCAGCAGAGAGCGGGTTTGGCGGGTGAGCTCTAGAACTTCCGCAGCGGAGAAGATGCGGCCCGAAGGGTAGAAGCTGTCGTAATTGCCGATTTCGGCCATGTCGGCCCCCGCCTGCACAGCGGCAGCCAATTGCTGCGGCTCCACCGCCGACACACAGATGGGCAGATCAATTTGCGCTCGCACCTGCTGCACCAATTCGGGACTGGCGGCGATGTCCACCCAAGTGGCTCCTCCCTCCTGGGCGGCACGGGTGACTTTCAGCACCGACTGCAGGTCGAAGTTTTGCAGGCCGCTGATGATCTTGAGGGCACGGCGCCGGGCAAGGGCGTCGAAAAGGGCAGCTTGAGAGGCTGTGGTCATAGGCTCGTTAGCTTGTTGAAACGGGATACAAGAGGAGTGAAAGCAAATCGGCTGGGGCAACCTTTGCTCAGTCTAGAGGGTTTGCTGCCATCCTACAAGGGATCCGCCCTTGGCCGGTCACCCCAATTTTTGCGGGCTATCCCAAGATCTTTCAATACAATAGGGATCCCCTCTTCTGCTCTTGCCATGTACCGCTCTCCTTTCCCCTTCTTGGGCCTGGCTGAGCCGGATCCGGAGCTGGCCCAAGCCATTGTGTTGCCTATCCCCTACGAGGCCACCACCTCCTACGGCAAAGGCACGGCCAAAGGCCCTCAGGCGCTGTTGCAGGCTTCTGCCTATGTAGAGATCTACGACGAGGTGAGAGACTGCCAGCCGGCTCTCCACCCCGACTTTGCCGCAGAGACCTCCCGCTACTGGACGGCGCCGCCAGTGGAGTTCGAGGGGCTGGACGCCCACGAGTTGGCCATGGCCGCGATTCAGCGCCGCGCTGCCGAGTGGGTAAGGCCAGGGCGGTTTCTGCTCTCCATTGGCGGGGAGCACTCCATCACTGGCCCCTTGATTGCCGCCCACCTGTCCCACTACCCAGAACTGCACGTGCTGCAGATCGATGCCCACTGCGACCTGAGAGACAGCTACGAGGGATCCCGCTACTCCCACGCTTCCGCCATGGCCCGCGTGGTGGAACAAGTGGGCGGCCGCCTCACCCAAGTGGGGATCCGCTCCCTCTGCGCCGAAGACCGCCAGGCCATTCGCAAGCACCGCTTGCACACCTTCTTTGCCCACAGCCTGCACGGCAAGCCAGCCCAGGAGTGGATCCCCGAGGTGATCGCCACGCTGGGATCCCAGGTTTACCTGACGGTGGATGTGGACGGGTTGGATCCTGCGGTCGTGCCGGCCACGGGCACCCCTGAACCCGGCGGCTTGGGCTGGTGGGAGACCGTAGAGCTGATCCGGGCCCTGGGGCAGCAGCGGCAAATCGTCGGCGCCGATGTGGTGGAGCTGGCGGTCACCGGGGAACGGGAAACCGATCGCCGCAGCGCCTTCACCGCCGCCAAGCTGGCCTATCAGATCCTGGCAGCGGCCTTGGGCTAGGCTCCAGAAGAACTGGGCTATGGCTGGGTTCCCCCTGTTTCCACCTGGCCGCTGGAGCACCGGCTCCAATCTCGAAGTATCCAGACAAAACGAGGACTGGACTCTCTCTGTCGAGATCTTCTGCTAGCTTCCTAGGTGGCCCTAGCCATGTCTCCGCCTTCTTCCAGCTCCCTTGAAGCGTCGCCGCCCCCCGTTGACGAAGAGCTCATCCACAGCCGCATTCAGGCCATCCGCGCCCGGATCCCAGGCCATGTGGAGATCATGGCGGTGAGCAAAGGCTACAGCGTCAACCACATCCGCGCCGCCTATCGAGCCGGGATCCGCCACTTTGGCGAAAGCCGAGTGCAAGAGGCAGCCGCCAAACAGGCGCAACTGCAGGATCTGACCGATATTGTCTGGCACTTGATCGGGCATTTGCAGACCAATAAGGTAAAGCCGGCCCTCAGACAATTTGCCTGGATTGACAGCGTCGATAGCCTGCGCCTGGCCAAGCTGATCAACCAAAAAGCCTGGGAGCTGCACCTTACCCCCAAGCTCTGCTTGCAGGTGAAATTGGCCCCGGATCCCAATAAATTCGGCTGGCTCATCCCCGATCTGCTGCAAAGCCTGCCGCAACTGAACCAACTGCTACAGGTGCAAATTGTGGGCCTGATGACCATTTTGCCTTTGGGCTTGAGCTCAGAGGCAGCTCTAGAGCTGTTTCGCAAGCTGGCCGAGCTGGCCGATCACATCCAGCGCAGCGGCTACGAGCATCTGCAGTTGCACACCCTCTCCATGGGCATGTCCGACGATTACCCCCTGGCGGTGGCCGCAGGCTCCAACCTAATCCGGCTGGGGCGCGCTTTGTTCGCCGATGCCGAGCGGAAATAGCATAGATGGAGCCT
>NZ_JANSIY010000088.1:3333-11029 GCF_047462295.1 Synechococcus sp. H60.3
GCCGCAGGCTCCAACCTAATCCGGCTGGGGCGCGCTTTGTTCGCCGATGCCGAGCGGAAATAGCATAGATGGAGCCTCCATGAAGCCGCTGAATTGTGATTAAATTTTGTGTAAAGCCGCGCAACTCCGGAGTTGCCCTGCAGGGCACGCTCTGGGTTGGAGTTCGGCCTGAATCGGGCAAAAACAGGGCAATCCCGCCCAAAATTTACCCTGTCGGGGAAATTTTAGGGAAACTTGTAATCATTTGCGTCACTCCCGTTAACACGTGTTCAAGCTGGACAAGGAGCGCAGTAGACTCTGGCCAAAGCAGTGGCTGGACAAGTGGGATGACATCTTCACTTCTTCTGGGTAAACTCGACTCGTCGAACCCATGGGTTTTGTTAACCTGCCTCGGCAGCTTCTTGAGCAAACCCTGTCTCGGCCTTCTGAAAGACTTTAACTAAAAAAATAAAGGTTGGAGATGCCCTTTGGCTTGACTGGGCCACTCAAGATCCAATCAAGAGGCTGAATCCTGTGCTTGCCGCAAACCATGACCTGTAGTGAGGATGTGGACGATGAATGTCAATGGAATCTGGAGCAGGGTAAGAGATTTTGTGGGCCTGAATGATCCCGTGGACGGCCTGGAGGAGTACCCTGAGATGGAAGAGCAGGATGATTACAAAGTGCTCTACGAGGGACGCCGTTCCCAACCGGCTCCTGAAGAGCAGGAAGCCAGTGCCCTTCCACGCGGACGCCGACAACGGGGAGCGGAAGCCGGGGAAGGGTCTGCCGGTCGAGAAGAGTCGCGGGGCCATCGGCGCAGTCAACCTCGGGATCGCTTAGCAGGGGGCAGTATGGGGAGCAACGTAATTGGATTACCGGGTGTCAACCCACCCACCAGCGAAGTGGTGGTGCTGGAGCCGCGCAGCTTTGACGAGATGGCACAAGTCATCCAGTACCTGCGGGAGCGTAAGACGGTGATCATGAACTTGACCCTGATGGATCCCGCCGAAGCACAGCGCTCGGTGGATTTTGTTGCCGGTGGCACCTACGCCATCGATGGCCACCAGGAGCGCATTGGCGAAAACATTTTTTTGTTCACCCCCAGCACGGTGACGGTCTCCACCCCCAGTAGCCAAGGGGTGCAGCCGCTGCAGCGTCCCTTGCACAGCCCTGCCCCTCTCTGGCCCAGCAGCTATGAACATTTGCAGGCGGTGGGCCAGCACTAGCCAGTATGGAGCGACCACTGCTGAGTGTGATCGGGGGGGGAGCCATGGGATCCGCCCTGCTACGGCGTTGGGTGACTGCGGGGCTTTATCCTGCAGCTCAGGTGGCTTTGCGGGAGCCCGACCCGGACAAGGCCAAGACCCTACAGCAGGAGCTGGGCATTCGGCTGTTGGCGGATCTATCTCAGGCGGGAGAGTCTGAGATTGTATTTTTGGCCGTCAAGCCCCAGGTTTTCCCGCAGGTGGTGGCTGAGATGGGCCAGCCGTCCGCCGCGCAGTTGGTGATCTCGATTATGGCCGGGATCCCTTTGCAGCAGTTGCAGCAGGCTTTTCCCCAGCAGAGGGTGGTGCGCACCATGCCCAACACACCGGCGCTGGTGGGAGCAGGGATCACGGCTATCTGCTACGGGCCAGGAGTGACGCCTGATCAGAAGGAGCAGGTGGAAAGGTTGTTTCGGGCTGTAGGCCAGGTGGTGACGGTGGCCGAAAGCCAAATGGATGCGGTGACGGCCCTGTCGGGATCGGGGCCGGGGTATTTGGCGGTGATCCTGGAAGCGCTGATCGACGGGGGGGTGGGGGTGGGTCTGCCGCGTTTCCTCGCCACCCAACTGGCGATGCAGACCTTGGCGGGCACGGCTGCCCTTTTACAGCACGAGAAGCTCCACCCCGCCCTTCTCAAGGATCAAGTGACCAGCCCAGGGGGAACGACCATCGCCGGGATCCAAGTCCTGGAAGAGGCGGGGGTGCGGGGGGCCTTGATGCGGGCAGTGCGGGCAGCTTACGAGCGCTCCCGCCAGCTACAGGGCTCCTAGGGCCTGCCAGAGCGGGCGGGTGATCCAGTTCCATCCCACCTTGAGCTGGTGCTCCAGGGTAGGTAGACGCACCAGGTAGATGGCTCGTCGGGCCAAATAGCCCAGGGGGCCGCTCAGGGTGAGGCCGCCGAGGGTAGAAAGCGCCGCCGTATCCGTCCCCAAGCTGAGCATTTCCCCCAGAGAAAAGTAGCGGAACGGCAGCAGGGGCCGCTCCTGCGTGAGCAAGGCCCACAGGTTCCAAGCGCAATAGCCGGCCTGTTGAAAAGCTGCTTGGGCGGTGGCGGGCACCGGCTGGCCTTCGGCATCCACCACCGCCGCTACGTCTCCCAGGGCAAACACTTCTGGAAAGGGGGGAGTTTGCAGGGTGGGCAAAACCTGCAGCCGTCCCCGCTCACTTTTGGGCAGATCCAAGTTGGCGATCACCGCTGCCGGTCGGGTTCCGACGGTCCACAGCACCGCATCCACAAGATCCGTAGCCGTCTCCTGGGCCTCCAGCCGCTGCAATTGTAGGCGGAAGGGGGGGGCGCCGTTCTCGCCCAGAGCCTCGATGCCCAAAACCTTGGTTTGCAACTCCACCTGCACCCGCCGTTGGGCCAACGCCACTTGGGCCGCCTCCCGGCTGGAAGAAGCAAAGCCCGACAAAATCCGGGATCCCCCCTCAATAAGACGGATCCGTCCCCGCGATCCCAGCCGATCTGCTAGCTTGCAGGCCAGTTCCACGCCGCTTGCCCCCGCCCCGGCAATGGCCAGAGTTATCGGCTGAGCCGGATCCCGCGCCTCCAGAGTTTTCAGGTGGGCCCGCAGCCGTTGGGCATCTGCCAGGGTGCGGAAGGGAAAGGCAAACTCCGCTGCTCCCGGCACGCTCTCCAGAGGGGTTTCCCCTCCCAGCGCCAGCACCAAGGTGTCGTACTCCAGGCTTTGCCCCTCTCTCAGCAGGACGCGGCGGGCTTTCAGGTCGATGGACTGCACAGAGCCCTGGCAAAACTGCACCGACTCTGGCGGCAGCAGATCCTGGAAGCGGGGAGCCACCTCCCAGTCTTCCAGCTCGCCCGTGAGCAGCTCGTAGAGCAACGGGGCAAAGACAAAGCGCTCCTGCCGATCCACCAGCGTAATCTGTGGCGGCTCCGGCCAAGGTCGGCGGATGAGCTCCAGGGCTGTGTACAACCCGCCAAAGCCACCCCCAAGAATGCAAATACGACTCATGCTGCGAGGGTTGAAGGTAACATCAGCTTAACAAACCATCCAGCTTCCTACCCTAGGGCTCTGCCTTGCGCAGGGGAACAGCCGCTTGCGGCGGAGAGGCCGTCGCCGCATTGACTCTGCAGGGTAGGGTGCCATCCAAAAAGCCGAGGATCCCCCAAACCAGGCTGACGGTAGACACCCAGAAGAGCCACAGCCCTCCTGCCCAAGGGGGCGGCAGATCCAGAGCCATCCCCCCGATTAGCGGCCCGATAGCAAAGCCTACTGCCCAGCAGAGGGAGTTGATCGACAGATAGACCCCCCGCAGATGATCCGGGGCCAAATCTGCCACCAGCGCCGAAGCGGAGGGATTGTAGCTCACCAAGGCCAACGAGAGCACCGCCAAGGCCAAAGCCGCCATCCCCATAGCTGGCATCGCTCCCAACTGCGCTGCCAAGCTGCTGAGCCAAATCAATCCAAATCCCAGCCCCCACATCAGTGCAGATCCCTGGAGGGCACGGACGCGCGTCCAGCGATTGAGCCAACGAGCTGCCGGCAGCTGCAGCAGGGCAATGAGGGCGCCGTGCAGGGCAAACAACGGGCCAATCTGTACCTCAGGGATCCCAGCCCCCTTGCGCAAGTAAAGGGGCAAGCTGCTGCTGAGCTGGGCAATGTAGGTGGTGAAGAAAATGTTGGCCAGGGCAAACACCACCAGGGAGCGATCCCTCAGGGCAGTTTTCCAGCCGGCCCACAGGGGCTCTGCCGCCGACTGAGCTACCCGAGTTTCCCGAATGCAAAACCAGAGCAGCGCTAGAAAAATCAAGTAGGTGAGGCCGTCGATCACAAACAAGAGGCGGTAGTTCTTTGTCAGGGCTACCAGAGCGCTGGCCATGGCCACGCCGAGGCTGAGGCCCAAGTTATCCCCCAGGCGGTTGAGGGCATAGGCTTCGTTGCGCTGCTCGCGCGTGGTTAGGTCGGCTACAATTGCCTCCACTGGTGGCCAGTACAAACCTTGACCCATCCCCGCTACCAGACTGGCCAGGGCAAAACTGTAGAAACCCTGGGAGAGGGCAAACCCAAACGAGCCAGCAGCAGAAATGGCCAGCGAGAGGATCAAAGTGGAGCGGCGCCCCCAAGCGCCGTCAGCCATTGAGCCGCCGAGAATGCGGCCAAGCACGCCACTTAGAGCCATGAGGCCCAGTCCCAGCCCCACTTGAGTGGCCCTTAGCCCCACCTGGTCAACAAAAAAGAGGGGGGTGTAGAAGAGGGCAAAGCCGGTTCCGGTTTGGGAAAGCAGCCGACCGACGAAGATTAGCCAGACCTGAAAACTGAGCTGTGGCCACCAGGAAGGGATCCGCATAGGAGATGCAACGGGAGACAAGTTACCTAGCCTACGGGATCCCGCTTGTTGGCGCCAGATCCAGCTCAGCAGGCAGAACACTCGGCGGGAGCCAGCGGCTCCTCCTCCAGGGATCCAGCGGAAACCGCAATTAACTCCCCCAAATTGAGGTATTCGCTCAACAGCCGCGCCAGCCGGTACACTCGGTAGTCGAGCTGGATCAAGTTATTCTCCCTCACCTCACATCACCCCTGCATGCACCTCTTCAACGGTCTTGCAGCCCGTTCTTGAGCCAGCTGTAGACCGCCTGTCGCCTTCCTCAGTTAGGAAGTGCCAACGGCAAAGGGATCAAGCCGCGAGGCTGCTGGATCCAACTATAACAAAATTTGACAAAGCTTTAAACAACCCTTAATAGAGAAAGCGCCGCTGTCCCTGCCCCCAGCTCCTCCCTGGGGCCGCTAGGTTAGACTGCTGCTAGCTGACGGCCACTGGCGACTTGGCCGCCCCAGTGCGCCCTTCCTCTTCTTCCTCTGAAGGAACAGCCACAAACTCGATGTGGTTGAGCAGCGTCGTCACAAAGGCAAAGAGCAGAAAAGGCAGGGAGATGACCAAGATCAGCGCGATGGTGAGAAAGGCGTAGAGGGGGCTGTTCATCAAAGAGAGGGCGGCGCCCAGGCCGGCAAAAATCACGATTAGCCAAACGATGATCTGGCCGTAGATATCCCCAAAGGAGAGGGTGCAGGTAAAGCGGTAGCGGGTGTGGGTGTTCATGGCAATTCCTCAGGATAGCCTGCTTGGCTTGATCCTGACCAGGAACCAAGCCTTAGCCTCATGGGTGGATGAGTACCTTGAGATTTTAGACGAGAGAAGGGGAAATGCCTCTCTTTCCTAAGAAATGTCTCAAGGATCGGTTGAGCAAGCCGGATCCCCCGTCTCTCCGCAGACAGGATGCTATTGTCGAGATCACAGACTCTTTCGGGTAGGCAGCAGCCATGTGCATTTGTATTCACTGCTACTATGTGGATCGCTGCACCACCTATCACGCCGTGGAAGCGCAGCACCAACAGCCCCACCTCACCCTGACGCCGGATTTTGAGCCGCAAGGACCCCAGATCAACGTCAATATCCGCAACGGGGGCACCGAGATGGAGTGGGATGTGGTGGCCTGCCAGAGTTTTCGCGAGGAGCGGAACAAGTGGGCAAGGCTCCGCCCCCACGCGGTCGTTCCCACTTAAAACTAGAGTAATCTAGAGATGGCCTAGATTGCCGAGAAGGGTTCTCCGCGCCTGCAAGGCCTGAGGCGGGGGTCTGCCCTTAGTAGAGGAGTTGTTTTGTCCATTTCGAGAGACGGGAAGACGATGATGCTGACCGCAAGCCCGACAGCACCGCTGCTGGATGCTCGTCAACGAGTAAGCCAGTTTATGCGGCATCTCCAGGATGAGATCTGTGCTCGACTAGAGGCACTGGACGGCAAAGCCAAGTTTCGCGAGGACAGTTGGGAGCGTCCTGGCGGTGGCGGCGGTCGCTCGCGGGTCATTCAGCAGGGAGGGGTGTTCGAGCAAGGAGGGGTCAATTTTTCCGAGGTGTTCGGATCCCAGCTGCCCCCCTCGATCCTCAAGCAGCGTCCGGAGACAGCAGGTCATTCCTTCTACGCCACCGGCACCTCTATGGTGTTGCACCCCCGCAACCCTTATGTGCCAACAGTTCACCTCAACTACCGCTATTTTGAAGCAGGGCCGGTTTGGTGGTTTGGCGGCGGCATGGATCTCACCCCCTACTACCTGTTTGAGGAGGATGCAACCCATTTTCACCGCACCATCAAGGCGGCTTGCGACCGGCTGGATCCGGCCTACTACCCGGCTTTTAAGATCTGGTGCGACCGCTACTTCTTCTTGCCCCATCGGGGCGAGGCCCGCGGCGTTGGTGGCATTTTCTTTGATTATCAAGACGACCGGCCCGGGCTGCTCTACCGTCCTGAGGGGGAGGCAGAAGCGGATCCTGACCAGCTTGCCTCTGAGCCGCCGCCACTCCAGGCGCGGGTGGGATCCCGCAGTTGGGAACATCTTTTTGAGCTGGTGCAAGCCTGTGCCGAGGCGTTCTTGCCGGCCTATGTGCCGATTGTAGAGCGGCGGCAGGGGATGGAATGGGGGGAGCGGGAGCGACAGTTCCAGCTCTACCGGCGCGGGCGCTATGTGGAGTTCAACCTGGTCTACGACCGGGGCACGATCTTTGGGCTGCAGACCCAAGGCCGCACTGAGTCGATCCTGATGTCATTGCCGCCATTGGTGCGCTGGGAATACGGCTACGAGCCGCCGCCCGATAGCTGGGAAGCCCAGCTCTACGAAGTGCTGCGCCAGCCCCGGGAGTGGGTCTAGGCCAGCAATAGGCGTCCCTCTTCCTGAGGAGTGCAGTGTCTTCCTCTCTGCCCCTTGCCTACCGCTTGCAACCCCCCCGCCAAGTTGGGCCTGGAAAGGCGCCGGTGCTGTTGATGCTGCACGGGATCGGCAGCCACGAGGGGGATCTTCTCCAATTGGCTCCTTACTTGGATCCCCGCCTAGCGGTAATTAGCCTAAGGGCACCGCTTCCCTGGGGGGCGGGCGGCTTTGCCTGGTTTGAAATGGCTTGGACGCCGGAAGGGCTGGTGGGGGATCCGGAGCAAGCCCGCCGCAGCCGGGAGCTTTTAAGCCACTTTCTGGATCAGGGGATCCCAAGTCTGGCTTTGGATCCGGCGCAGGTGTATTTGCTGGGGTTTAGCCAGGGGGCAATTATGAGCTTATATCTGGCTCTCACCCAGCCTGAAAAGCTGGCCGGGGTGGTGGCAATCAGCGGTCGCCTTTCGCCAGAGATCCTAGCTGAGGCGGTAGAGCCCGCCCGGCTGCAGCACCTCAGTATCCTGGTGGTTCACGGCACCGCCGATGCCGTCTTGCCGGTGGCTTTTGGCCGCCAGATCCGCGACTACTTTGCCTCTTTGCCCCTAAGCTTGACCTATCGCGAGTACGCAATGGGCCACGAGGTTTCCCCAGAAAGTTTGCGGGATATCCAAGGGTGGTTGCAAAGTCAGTTGGACAAAAAATGAACTACCCCACCGCATAGGCGGGTGGGGTTTCCTCACCCGCTTGACAGCAGAGCTTTTGTCTCTTCTTCTGCCCCAGTTGCTTCAT
>NZ_JANSIY010000089.1:0-10916 GCF_047462295.1 Synechococcus sp. H60.3
TTGCGCCGATACTCATAACGTCGATGAGCAACACAAGCGTTGTAGAGGTAACAGTGCAAACGGCGGGCAGACAACAAAGCCCGCTCTTGGGTTTTGTTGGGGTACAGCCGAAAGGTCTGCCGCCTGACTACCCGTATAGTCTCAGTCACCCTTGTGGCTCGGTCGTCACCACAGTCAGTCTAGCACCGGAACGATAGGCGGGGTGGCGACGTCGACGCAACACACCCGGAATCAGTCAGGAGGCGCTATCCCTCCCCACCGTATAGACAGTGGGGAATCCCGCGCCTTACGTTGAAGCTGCGGGTCGATCAGGGGATCCCGCCCAGCCAGCGCCGCCAGCTCCACCAGGGATCCCCTCTCCTGGTGGCCCTAAACAGCTCGGCCACTTCTTCGCCGCTGGGTCGAGCCCTAAAGGTCTGGAGGACGCTGTAGAGGCCGGGCTCTTCCTGCTGCCACAGGCTCCAGGGATCCGGGTAGGCGCGAAACAGGGCTCCTTCCAGCAGCGAGCGCAGGTAGTAACTGGTCTCAAAGGTGCTCAGGAAGCGTTGCCGCAGCCGGCGCCCGGCCAGCCCCACCCCCACTGCGGCGGCATCCTGAAGTTGTGGGTTGAGGAGAACGACGGGCTTGGGATCCCGGCCTTTGGCAGCCAGCCCAGAAGGATCGCCGCCGCTCACCACCTGGCAGACCCGCTCCACCTGATCCAAGTTGTAAACTGCTGGCATTACAAACAGGACGCTCTGGTCTGGTGTAGGCTGCGTGCGGGCAGTCAGGCTTTGCAGTTGCATCCCGTCAGGAAGGGATCCCCACTCCCGCTGAGCCAGGGCTGCTCCGCCGGCATCGCTGAACAACACCAAAGCCGGTGGCGGCAGCAGCTCCAAGAACGGACGGGCTAAGACTTCCGGCTTGATGTCGGGGGCGAGGATCTCGATGAGCAGGCGGCGATACCCCGCCTGGATAGCCAGGCGTGTGGCCTGGATGGCCTGCTCGCAGGCTTGGGCCAGATCGCCGGGCAGGTGGGGAAACTGAGTCAGTTGCAGTTGTTCAGCCACAGTCTCATCCCATCAGATCCATCAGATAACAAGATTGCAACAGACGCTCAGCCGGACAAGTCTTCCCAAGCCCTGTGGGTGAGCAGTTCTTCCAGAACCCGCACCCCCCGCAGTTGGTTGGAAAGGGGCAGGTGACCTTTGGGGGCAGACAGATCCCAAATGAACTCGTCGGGGTAGCGGGTCCAGTGGTAGCCTTGTTTCCAGCCAATCAGCGGCCAGAGGCGCTCCCAGTTGCGATTCACCCCCAGCCAGAGCTGCCGCTGCACGGAGTAGCCGAAGCGATCCCCGGAGGCCGCCCGCCACAGGCGATCGATGGTGCGCAGATCCTCTGCCGGGATCCGGCTCACTTCGGAAAAGTACAGCCAGCCCCGCCGCGCCGCCCCCTCTCCCGCTGCCCGGCACAGCAATTGCAGGCTCAGCCGATCCGCTTCCAGCCAGGCTCCCGCCGCTAACAACTCCTGGAGAGGCCGATAGTCAATGTCCAGGGCTGAAATCAGAGGGACTGTCACCATTGCCGTTGCAAAAGGTTTCTTTCGAATTCTAGTCCCTGTTGGCGGCCCACTCAGGGTTCAGGAGGATACTTGGGCGGGTTCCCAAAGACGATGCGATAGCCAAGATAGGCCACCCCTAGCAACCCCGCCAGGATCCACAAGAAGGCTGAGAAGGGCATGTAGGAAAAAAAGACAAGATAGACCCGGCGGCTGAGCCAAGAAAAAATGAGATAGACTGCCGCCAAGAGGCCGATCCCTTGCAAGGTGCGGAAAGCCGGCACCCGCGAGAGCGGCATGCGCTGCCGCGCCACCCAGATGGAGCTCAGAAAATAGTAGGGAGGCACCAGCAGCAGAAACATATCCGCCTGCTTCACCACCGCCTGCCAGCCAGCCGTGTTGGTGGCATAGGCCAAGTAACCGGCCCAGAGGACAAGGCTCACCGCTGCCAAGCCGATGTTCAAGCTGAGCAAAAAAGGCTCTTCCCACTGCCCCGGGATCCAGTGGCAGAGAACCCAAACCAGCCAAGGAGCCGCGAATAGCAGGATCGCAATGGTCAAGCCGTTGGCATTTAACTGAGTAAAAAATGTTTCCAATGTCATGAGGGCTGAGGGGACAGGAGGTCACTTTCAATAGTAATAGTAGTGGTAGTTCCAATCCCTCGCCAGAATTCGTAAAATACCCTGAAAAATTACAGCCAAAAAATTGCGTCCCTGCTGGGTCAGGTTTTCCAGGCAGGCGAAAAGGGATCCTTTGACTTCACCTTTTCTAGGGTGCTACTGAGTACATCTGGAGGGATCCCGGAGGGTACCCATAAAGTGATAGGGGGGCAAGGGAGGGCTCCAGTCCAGTTGCCAGCGGGGGTGAGCTGCCACCCAGGTTTGGGTGAGCTGAGCTGCCGCTTCCCGTTCGGCAGGGGTGAGCAAAAAGTAAAGCCGCAGGACTTCTCCCGGCTGCGGATCCCCTCTTTGCACTGGCCAGGTGGAGGGCCAAAGCTGCTGCAGGGCTGCCAGCTCCTGTTCTTGCCGCTCTTGGGCCTGTCGTTGCAGTAGATAAGCTTGTTTGCGGGCCAACAGATAGGCTGTGCCGCTGGGGGCGGGTTGGGGGTCCGGGGAGGGCTGGGGCGACAGTTTTCCTTTCAGGCAATACTCGGCTCTTCCCCCGATGGCCGCAAGGGCCTGTTCGTACTCCGCCTGCTGGGCCAGTAGGTGGGATCCTAGCTTTTCGGCTGAGAGAAAGCAGGTGCCAAAGCGCAGGGGCAGCAGTGGCATTTGGGCAAACAGCCGGCAGATCACCTGGTCGTGGCGCAGGGCAGAACGCACCAGCACCTCATCCGAAGCCTGCAGCGACGCAGGATCCGGCATCGGCTCCACAGCAGCGGCAATTCGGCCTCCCGGGGGGGAAAACACCTGCAGTGGCCCGCGGATCCCTTGAGTTTGTTGAATGAAATGCCAAAGCGGTGCATCTGGCATCGGCAAGAAGGCATAGGTGTAAAGGGGGCTGCCAGCGCTCTGTTCACTGGGTTCCGGTAAAACTGGCATTGGGTCGGATCGGAGGGTAGGCTTTTCCTCTCAGTCTAAGCACACTTGCTGGCGCTTTTCGCCCTGGGGGGCTGCTACCGGCGACCTGGAGATGCGGTAGACTAACCTGGCGGGGTTCTTCAGGTCTGGGGTGTTCGGGGCTGAAAGGCTGCTGGGGGGCAGGTGGGATCCCCCCTTTCCGTGCCTCTACAGGTAAAACTATGACCAGCCGCTCAGACTTCAAACCCTTGGAAACCTTTCAAAAAGAAGAGATCGAACGCTTGCGGGATCTGCTTCCCGCTTCCCTCCGGCCCTTGCTCAGCGTTGTCCCCCACTCGGGAGGTGGGGCCCTGTTGTTCTCCCGCCGCAAGGCCCCTTGGCAGCCCCAGGGCATCATCGCCATCGACTTTCTTCGCTGGCAAGGGATCCCGCAGCCGCAGCGGGATCTCCTGTTTTTGCGGGAGGTGGGCTGGTTCGACAATCGCAACTGGCTACAGCCGGGGTTTTACCAGTCGCTGGCCTTGCTTGGTGGCATCACCACCGTGGCGGAGCTCTCTTGGCAGCACCCGTTTTCTGCCCTGTTGGCGGGTGGCATCACGGCGCTCTCGGTTCGACAGATCTGGCAAAACCTGAATCGGGAGAGCGCCCATTTCGATGCCGACGAGTTTGCCCTGCGCCGTGCCCAGTTCCGCGGCTACACCCGCCAAGAGGCGGCCCAACACCTAGCAGATGCCCTGGAGCAGGTTCTAAAGCTGGATCCCACCGACATCCTGACGGCACTGCGGCTGCAGCGGCTGAGAACCATTGCCCGCAACCTCACTCCCTCACCTGGGAGCTCCTAAGGCCAGGGGCACCTGGGTGATGGCCACCCGACCGGAGAAGCAGATATCGGTATCGGTCTGGGGATCGCGGGCTCGCTCTGCGTAGCGACCCTGGTAGCGAAACCACACCGATTCCAAGCCTTTCCCCTCTGCTTCTACGGCGTAATCGAGCGGCAGCGGCTGTGTGCAGAGGGGGCAGTAAACTCGCTCCGGCAAAGGGGATCCTGGTGGCAGGTGGGGCAAATTGACATTCCAGAAGGAGCCGGCTGGCAGGGGTTGTTCCATCAGCTCGGCCAAGATCTCCCGCGTCCACCGCTGTGCCTGTTCCCAATCGATGGGTTGGCTCCCTGCCCGATACTGGGAAATGGCAATTCCCCGGATCCCGCGCAGCGCCGCTTCCCGCACCGCCGCCACCGTGCCGGACAAGTACACATCCGATCCCAAATTCCCTCCCTCGTTGATGCCAGAAAGCACCCAATCCACGGAAGGGGCGAGCTTAAACAGGGCCACCCGCACACAGTCGGCAGGGGATCCCTCGACAGCAAAGGTGCGCTCGCCGCGGGCCCAGGCGCGAAAGGGCCGCCCCGTCGTTACCTGGTGACTGCAGCCGGAAATCGGCTGGTGGGGGGCCACGATCCAGCAGTTTTCCTCGGCAACGAGAGCGCTGAGGGCCAGCCTGAGGTGCGCCAGCCCTGCCGCCTCGATGCCATCATCGTTGGTCAGCAATACCTTCATCTGAATTCCTCTACCGGCAACTTCCTGGGTTAGCCTGAATCGCAAATCTCCGTTGCAGATGGGATCCAAATCTGGAGATCTGAAGTGCAAAGGCAAGGCGGATCCCGTTCTTCTTCTAACCTATCCCTAGGGGGTTGGCGTCTCCTGCGCCGCAGCCCTCGACCCATGATCCTGAACTGATACCGGAGGATTGCGATGACCACACGGGTAGCCATCAACGGATTTGGACGCATTGGCCGGTCGTTTTTGCGGGCGCTGCTCTCCCAGCCAGAGCGAGGGCTGGAGGTGGTGGCGGTTAATGATCTAACTGAGCCGGAAAACTTGGCCTACCTCCTGCAATTTGATTCTGCCTACGGGCGCCTGCCCCAGACCGTGAGTGCTGTGGACAGACACCTGCAAGTCGGCAGCCACAAGATCCGGGTTCTGGCAGAACGGGATCCGGCGCAACTGCCCTGGAAAGACCTTGGGGTTGACCTGGTGGTGGAGTCCACCGGCCTGTTTACCAAGCGGGAAGGGGCAGTCAAACACCTAGAAGCTGGCGCCAAGAAGGTGATCATCTCCGCCCCTGCCAAAGGCGCCGACCTAACGGTGGTGATGGGGGTCAACGACGACCAGTACGACCCCGCGCGGCACCATATTGTCTCCAACGCCTCCTGTACCACCAACTGTCTGGCGCCGCTGGCCAAGGTCTTGTTGGATCGCTTCGGCATCGAGACGGGCTTTCTCACCACCTGCCACGCCTACACCGCCACCCAGGCCATTGTGGATCGTCCGGATCCCAAAGACTATCGGCGGGGCCGCTCGGCAGCGGTGTCGATTGTGCCTTCCACAACCGGAGCAGCTACGGCAGTTGCCGAGGTTTTGCCTGCCCTAAGAGGGAAAATGGATGGTCTGGCGCTGCGAGTGCCCGTGCTAACCGGCTCGATTGTGGACTTTGTCGTGCGCACCGAGCGGCCCATTACCAAAGAGGCGGTTAACCAAGCCTTTGTCGAGGCTGCTGAAGGGCCGCTGCGCGGCATCCTCGCCATTGCCCCGCCACAGATTGTTTCGGCCGATATCATCGGCGATCCCCACTCTTCGATTGTGGATCTGGAATCAACAATGACGCTGGGGGATCGCACCGTGAAGGTGCTCTCCTGGTACGACAACGAGTACGGCTACGCCTCGCGGCTGGTGGATCTGGCGGTGAAAATGGCGGCTGCGCTGTAGAGCTCAATCCCAGCCTAAGTCGGTGCGCTCCAGCCAGGAGCTATCCAGGGCAGCCAGCGCCTCAGCTGCAGCTACGCCGGTTTCAGGGTGGCGCCAATGGGGAGCGATCTCGCACAGCGGGGCCAGGACAAAAGGGCGCTCCATCATGCGAGGGTGGGGCAGGGTTAGCTCAGGGCTCTTCAGGATCCGGTTGCCCATGGCCAGCAGATCCAGATCCAGCGTTCTGGCCTCCCAGCGGATGCGCCGCACCCGCCCCGCCTCCTGCTCGATGGCCAGCAGCGCCCTCAGCAACTCTAGGGGCGATTGGTAAGGGGGAAAGGGATCCAGCGCCACCACGGCGTTGAGGTAATCCGGCTGCCCCGGCGGCCCCCCTTGGGCAGGGCTGCGGTAGAGGCTGGAGCGGGCCACCACCTGGCCCAGCCGCGGCAACTTCTCTCCAGCCGTGCGCAACTGCTGCAGCGGATCCCCCAGGTTGCTGCCCAAAGCAATGTAGGCCAGGTCAGGCTTCATGGAAGAGCAGGGCAACGGCGGACGATCTCCACGTAGACATCCTCGAACAGGCCCGGCAGGGGAGCTTGCGGCTTGTGCACCCGCACCGTTAGGGCTTCCAACTGGGGATAGTTCTGCCACAGCCGCTCAGCAATCCGCTCTGCCAACGTCTCGATCAGCCGGTAGCGTCGCTGGGTTACCTCTTCCCGCACCGCCTCGTACACCTGGGCGTAGTCCACTGTGTGGGCTAGGTCATCCGCTTGGGGAACCCAACCAAGCTGCATCTCCACATCCACCACAAAGCGCCCTCCCAACACAGCCTCCTCAGGACGATAGCCGTGGTGGGCATGGAAGCTAAGACCCCGCAGCACCAGCCTAGTGGGGTTCATCGTGGAGACCTGCCCAAGCTGCCAGAGCCGAGACATGGGCCGGGACGTTGTGCACCCGCACCAGGGTAGCGCCCCGGCTGGCGGCAAAGAGGTGCACGGCTACGCTGGCGCTATCCCGCTCCCTGGGCACAGCAATCCCGGCAAGCTGGCCAACAAAACTTTTGCGCGAGGCTCCCACCAGCACCGGGTAGCCATAGGCCACCAGCCGTGGCAGCGCTTTGAGGAGGGCAATGTTCTGCTCGGCGGTTTTGGCAAAGCCCAGGCCGGGATCCAAAATCACACTGGGAACACCGGCTGCCAGCGCCCGTTCTGCTTGGTCCTTGAGAAAGCCAAAAACTTCCCCTTCGAGGTCGTCGTAGTGGGTGAGCTGCTGCATGGTGCGCGGTTCTCCCCGCATGTGCATGATGATTGCCGGCACCCCCTTCTCGGCACACAGCTGCATCATCTGCGGATCCCGCAGCCCAGTGACGTCATTAATCATGTGCGCTCCGGCTGCTAGAGCCGCCGCCGCCACCTCCGTTCGGCGCGTATCAACGCTGATGAGAATGCCGGATCCCTCTAGAGCCCGGATCACGGGCAAAACCCGGTCGCACTCCACCTCCACCGACACCGGCTCCGCCCCCGGCCGGGTGGACTCGCCGCCGATATCCACAATCAAGGCTCCCGCTGCTGCCATGGCCTTGGCTGCCTGCACGGCTGCCTCTACGGATCCCCACTGGCCGCCGTCGCTGAAGCTGTCAGGAGTTACATTCAACACTCCCATCACCCCAACGCCTCGCCAGGAGAGGCAGTAGCCCTCTGACATCTTTTCCGCCCCCGGCAAGGGACGGCGGGAGGTCAAGCTATGAACACCCATAACCGTTGTAGGCTGCGTGTTGCAGGGCCAGGGGGAAGAGTTTTCCACCACCCGGCATGGCATTCCTCTCGATCTCAAGTCCAGCACAAGCCTGCCAGGAGTCCACAAAGTTTCTCAACGAAATCTTTGCAAGGCTGCGGTCATCAAGAGGCTATGCCGGAGAAGGATCCCCCTGCCCGCTCAGGCGCAAGCAATAGCCCAAGCTCACAGAGGAACCCCTGTCGCTCTAGAACATGATGTCGTCTTCCGAACGACCCCAAATGCACCAGATGATGGAAGCAAAAATTGCCAAGTAGACCCAGGCCATCGGCCCGTATTGCAGTAGATCCATCAACGTATCCCTAAAACAAACATTTGTTTATCTAGTCCAATTATTGTGATGTTTCGTTACAGCGTCAACGGTTTTCTCAGGAAAACGGTCGGACTGATAGAAGACCCCCTGAGCCCATATCCTCTACCCAAGGGGGCTAAGTCTTTTTGCCTAGGGACAGTGAGCAAATCTTAAATTTCTGAGAAAACCCATCTTGCCTGAGCAGGGAGGCAGAGGGAGACCTAGACGTTGAAGCGAAAGTGCATCACGTCCCCTTCCTGCACTACGTAGTCTTTGCCCTCGCTGCGCACCAGACCCTTCTCTCGGGCAGCACTTAGGGATCCTGCTGCCACTAGATCCTCATACGCTATTGTTTCTGCCCGGATAAAGCCCCGCTCAAAATCCGAGTGGATCACCCCCGCTGCCTGGGGAGCAGTGGCACCGGCAGGGATCGTCCAGGCGTGGGTTTCTTTGGGGCCGGAAGTAAAATAGGTGCGCAGACCCAGCAGCTCGTAGGTGGCGCGGATCAAGGATTTCAGCCCCCCTTCTTTCACCCCCAGCGAGTCTAGATAAGCCTGTCGCTCTGCAGGCGGCAGCTCCACCAATTCCGCCTCCACCTGGGCCGAGACCACCACCACACGCGCCCCTTCCGCCTGGGCCACTTGCCGCACCTGCTCCACCCAGTCGTTGCCGGTGGCCAGCTCTGTTTCCGCCACGTTGGCGGCGTAGATTACCTTCTTGCGGGTAAGCAGCCCCAGCCCCTTGATGGCAGCCTCCTCCTCCGGACTAAGGGGCACCAGGCGAGCTGGCTTGTCCTCGTCCAGAGCAGCCTGCAGTTTTTCCAGGGCCTGCAGCTCCACTTGAGCCGTTTTGTCGGACTTGGCCTGCTTGCGCACCCGTTCCAAGCGCCGCTCGATCTGCGCCAGATCCGCCAGGGCCAGCTCCAGGTTAATCACGCCTATGTCTCGCAGGGGATCCACGGAGCCAGCCACGTGGACAATGTTCTCGTCCTGAAAGCAGCGCACCACATGCACGATGGCGTCCACCTGGCGGATGTGGGAGAGAAATTGGTTGCCCAGCCCCTCGCCTTTGCTGGCACCGGCTACGAGCCCGGCAATGTCAACAAACTCGATTTGGGCAGGGACAATTGCCGCCGAGCCACTGATCTTGGCCAGCACCTCTAGGCGCTCATCCGGCACCGCCACCCGTCCTATGTTGGGCTCAATGGTGCAGAAAGGAAAGTTGGCCGCCTCGGCTTTGGCGTTTTCGCAGAGGGCGTTAAAGAGAGTCGATTTGCCCACATTGGGCAGACCAACAATGCCAGCTCTGAGCATGAGAGGCTAGGGTAACGGCAAGGGGATCCGTTGCGAAACTTTAACTATTCTGACGTTAGCATTGGTTGCCGCCGGCTGGTGCTCCCTCACCCCCTCCCCTGGAGTTGCCCTCAGACCCGCTCCAAAAAGACCACTCCCTCGACATGGCCCGTTTGGGGAAAGAAATCGGCAGCTCGCCATTGGGTTAGGCGGTAGGATCCCTCGGCCATCAGGATTTGCAGGTCGCGCGCCAAGGTGGCAGGGTGACAGCTAATGTAGACGATGCGCTGAGGTTGTCGCTGCTTCAGGATCTCGAGCACCTGCAGGTCGCAGCCGCGCCGCGGCGGATCCAACACCACGATATCGGCAGGAGGCAGAATCGGCAAAACCGCTTCTACTGTGCCCTGGAAAAATTGGGCCGAGGCGATGCCGTTGAACTGGGCATTGTAGCGGGCCTGGGCCACCGCCGCCGGCAGGACTTCCACCCCTATCGCCCGTTTGGCCCGCCGGGCCAAGAGCAGGGTTAGGGTGCCGATGCCACAGTAGGCGTCTAGGACGATCTCCTCGCCGCGCAGCTGGAGCTGATCCACTATCCAGGTAAAAAAGGCCTCCGCCTGCTCCGTGTTGACTTGAAAGAAGGAGGTGCTGTCAATCCAAAAGGAAAGACCGGCCAATTCTTCCCGCAGGGATCCCCGCCCGGCAATGACCTCCGTTTGCGGGCCAAAGATGACGTTGGTGCGGGCCGGGTTGAGGTTAAGACAGACCCCCACTAGGTCGGGGTAGCGCTGCATCCAGCGCTGGGCCCACCTTTCCAGATGGGGCAGGTCGCGGCTGCAACTGACCAAGGTGAGGAGCACCTCACGGGTGCGGCGGCCAATGCGCAAGCCCAGATGGCGCAGGTGGCCCTGGTGGCGGCTTTCGTCATACACGCTCCAGCCGGTTTCCTGCAGATCCTGCTTTATTTCCCTTAGGAACACATCCAGCCGCTCGTCCTGCACGGGGCATTGGTTGAGGTTCACCAGGCGGTGGCTGCCCGGTCGGTAGTAGCCCATGCGCAACGGCTGGCCCTCTGCTTTGGCGATGGGGTAGGTGACCTTGTTGCGGTAGCGCAGCGGCTGCGGGGATCCCAAAATCGGGACGGGCTCGGGCAGGGAGAGGCCGCCAATCCGCTCCAGGGCATCCCGGAGAATTTGCTGTTTGGTGGCTAGCTGCTGCTCGTAGCTGACGTACTGCCACTGGCAGCCACCACACTTGTCCGCCACAATGCAAGCGGGTCGCACCCGCTGCCGCGAGGGAGCAAGGAGGGAACGAATTCGCCCGACCAGGTAGTTGCGCTTAATCTCAATGACCTGGGCCACCACCCGATCCCCCGGCACACCTTGGGCCACAAACACCACCCGACCCCGCCCGTGGCCAAGCGTATGGGCAATGCCATTGCCCTCGGGGGTTAGGTCGGTGATCTCCAGGGATAGGAGATCCCCTGGCTTGATGGGATCAGGTGCCAGGGAAGAGATTGGTTGCTCCATGAAAGAAGGTGGGTCGCAGAAGGTTAGCTGGAGGCCCCGCACTTTAGTGCGGGAAGGAAAGCTACTCTGGAACTTTAAGTGGCCAAAGTGGCGCCTCCTTCGCAAGATACCCTACCGTATACTGTAGGGGGGATAGCTCCTAATGATGGAGCATGACCCAAGTTCTGACCATTTGACTATCAGCTAGTCGTTCTTTTTGCACTTCATCTTC
>NZ_JANSIY010000090.1:0-10793 GCF_047462295.1 Synechococcus sp. H60.3
GGCCGGATAGGCAGCTTCTAGGGTCGCTCTCGGCCCTGTCTGGCCTGTCCAATCAGGGTTCATGCTGATCCCCGTGAGCAGGAAGTTTCAACCTTCAGCAAATCTTTAGAGAAGTCGGAAGTGTTTTTGCCGGGTGAGTTGTTTAGAATGCGCTCATCCTTGCTGAGGTATGCAATGCTACGCCAGTTAGAGCGGATCCTGAAGCTGGACGTGCTGCTGCGCTCTGAGCAGCGGCAGACAGCCGCTTCGCTGGCTGAGGCTTTGGAGGTGAGCGAACGGACTGTTCGAGCAGACATCAGCTTCTTGAAGGATCGCTTTCAAGCCCCCATCAAAGTCAGCCGCGAAAAGGGATATCACTACACCGATCGGGAATGGCGCCTGCCGACGATACCCCTCACCAAGGGGGAACTGTTTGCCCTGACTTTGGGAGCGAGAATGCTGGAAGCCTACGCAGGATCGGCCTATGCCCCGCAGTTGCGCTCGGCGATTGGGCGGTTGGCGCAACGGCTTCCGGAGCAGGAGTGGCTGGATCTCCAGCAGCTAGCCGATGAGCGTCTCATCTTTCGGGCGGGGGCGGAAACCCATCTGGACTGGGAGATTTGGCAACAGTTGGAGGACGCCTGTCGGGAAAAAAGACGAGTGTGGATGCGCTATCGCACCGCCAGTCGAGGCGATCAGGTGTCGGAACGGAAGTTGGATCCCTATCTCTTGCACATCTACCGCGGCACCAATCCCTACGTGATTGGCTGGTGTCACAAAAGACAAGAGGTGCGCTGGTTCCGAGTGGACAGGATTCTGGCTCTCAAAACCTTGGCGGACACTTTTGAGATAGATCCCAACTTCGATGCTAAAGCCTATCTGGCAATGATTTTTCAGCATGAGGCGGGCGGGATCCCTCGCCAGGTGGGAATTTGGTTTGATGCCCAAACGGCACCCTTCATTCGGGAGCGGCGCTGGCATCCAACCCAAGTCATCGAAGAAAACCCAGACGGATCCCTGGTTCTGCGCATAACCGTGCAGGGGATGAATGACGTCAAGCGCTGGGTGTTGGGCTATGGCAGAGGAGCCAGAGTGCTGGAGCCCCCGGAGTTGGTGGACATGATGCGGCAAGAGATCTGCGAAATGAGTCAGCGCTACACCGACAAGGAGCCGTCGCCATGAATAAGTTTTGGGCCAAGACCGGACAGGGACAGTTGCGAGAAGATGGCCGACCTCTATACCATCCCGTCCTCTGCCACCTAGCCGATACGGCAGCCGTGGCCATCGAGATCGTGCAAACCTACCTCAGCCCCCTTGCCCGTCAGCAGCTCTCGGCAGGGTTGGGGCTGGAAGGGGATCCCTTAGCTCGCTTTTGCGGGTTCATGGCAGGCTGCCACGACCTGGGCAAGGTCAGTCCTGCCTTTCAGTTTCAAGTTGGCGAAGTGGGAAAAGCCCTGGTGGGATCCCGTCTCTACGATCTGTGGCGCAGCTATCCCAACACCGGCCAACCAACTCCTCACGGAACAGTGACCGCCGCAACCCTGCCCAGCTTTCTGGAAGAGCTGGAACTGCCAAAGAAACTGGCCCAAAAATTGTCAGCTATTGTCGGCGGTCATCATGGCTTTTTCCCGGGACTTCAGGATATTCAAAGTCTCTCCCCCGACGATGTCGGTCGAGGGGAGTGGATCCCATTTCGTCGAGAGATTTTCCAGCAACTACAAAGTTTTGTTGGGCTGAAAAGAGAAGGGATCCCCACCCGCTGCGACAATGCCGCCGCCATGATCTTGGCCGGCCTGACAACCGTTGCGGACTGGATTGCCTCGAATGCGGAGAGTTTTCCCTACGCCAACGACGAGCCCTTTGAGACCTACGCTCAGGGGATACCTGAAAAAGCCCGGCAAGCCCTGAAGGCCCAAGGCTGGGTTGCGCCCCCCACAGGCAGCCCTCTTACTTTTGAGGCTCTCTTTGACTTCATCAGCGAGCTGCGACCGCTGCAATCGGCAGCCATTGCCCTGAAGGATAGGCTGGCTCCACCCTGCTTGGTCATTGTCGAGGCCGCCATGGGGGAGGGCAAAACCGAGGCGGCGCTCTACCTGGCTGACCATCTGCAGCACCAAAGCGGAGCCGGCGGTTTCTACATCGGCTTACCTACCCAGGCAACCAGCAACGCCATGTTCGAGCGCGTCAAGTCATTTTTGCAAAAGCGCTATCCCGATGCCACCGTGAACCTGACCCTCAGCCATGGGGCAGCAGCTCTCAAAGAAGATTACCTAGAGACTGTCTGCCGCCTAGATCAGGTTTACGACCAGGAGGGCAAGGGGGTTTTTGCCAGCGAGTGGCACACTGCCCGCAAGCGAACGCTGCTCAGTCCCTACGGGGTGGGCACCCTTGATCAAGCCCTAATGGGTGCAGTACGGGCTCGCCACCAGTTTGTCCGGCTGTTTGGTCTGGCAGGCCGCACCATCATCCTGGACGAGATCCACGCCTACGACCTCTACACCAGCACTCTGCTAGAGCGGTTCCTGGAATGGGCAGCCGTTTTGGGATCCCCCGTGATCGCCCTCTCGGCCACCCTGCCCGCCGGTACCCGCCAACGATTGCTGGCTGCCTATGCCAGGGGCTGTGGACAGCCCCCGCCCGACTTGCCAAGGGCGGCCTATCCTCGCATCACTGCTTTGGCTTCTGGAGCAGCTCTAGCTCAGTCTTTTGCTCCTTCGGAGCACGTGCGCCGTCAACTAGGGATCCGCTGGGTTCAGGATGACCAATGGCCCGCAGAACTCCGGCAAGTGCTTTCCAAAGGGGGTGGGTGCGTTGCTGTTATCTGCTCAACGGTTGATCGCGCCCAGCAAGTGTTTAAGCATCTCCAAAATGATTTTCTGCCGGAAGAATTGGGTTTATTTCACGGGCGCTTTTTGTTCAAAGATCGAGAGCAGATTGAGAAAGAATGCTTAGAGAAATTTGGCAAAAAAGGACATCGACGTCCCTCTCACTTTGTTTTGATAGCAACTCAGGTCATTGAGCAAAGCCTAGATGTGGACTTTGACTTAATGATTAGCGACCTAGCTCCCATTGATCTTCTTCTACAACGCTCTGGGCGACTCCACCGCCATCGGCGGGATAAGCGACCACCTGAGCTGTCTGCTCCCTACTTGTGGATAGTGAAACCAGAGCTGGACGCTGAGGGCAGAGCTAATTTTCGGGAGAGTAGCTCTATCTACGATCAGCACATTCTCCTACGCAGTTGGTTGACTCTGAGACAGCGCCAAAACGTGCAACTACCTGAAGAAATTGACGACTTAATTGAATCAGTATATGACCTGGAGAGACCTACCCCCGAAAACTTAGAGCCAGTTCATTCCAAAGATTGGAACGACTCTTTGGAAAAGTACAAAGTTGAAGAAGAGGATGCTAAAAGATCTCGAGCTAATGAAGTAAAGATCCCGCCGCCACATGCTGATGTGAGGCCCGAACAGTTTACCTACCTAAAAAAAGAGGATGACGAAAGCACTATCGCTGCCGTTACCAGACTTGGGCAGCCTTCAGTAGTAACAATTTTCTTGCAACAAGGGAAGAGCAGTTTAGTCTTTCCCGGCTCTCACGATCTAGTGGATCTAGAAACTGAGCCCAGCTTGCCGATGATTCGTAAGTTACTGGCCCACAGTGTTCGCATTGCTTCCCGCCAGGAGCTTGTAAAGGAGCTGCTGAGGCGGGAGAACCCCAAAACTTGGACATCTGCTCTGCTGCGTAACTGTCGCTACGTTGTCTTGAACGCCGAAGGGTGGGCCCAGATTGGCAACTGGCGGCTACGGTTGGATCCTAACTTAGGGATCGTGATCGAGAAGGTTGACAGCTAACGTTGGGGAGGAGCTCATGGAGAGCCAATCCTTTAATCTCACCAGAGAAAAGTGGATCCCTGTACTCGATCCCGATTTTCGGATCCAAGAGTTGTCTTTAGTTGAGTTGTTTAGAGAGTGGGAAAGCCTAAAAGAGATTCGAGGAGATAATCCGCCTACCACTTTAGCCCTCTACCGTTTTCTACTGGCAATTATGCACCGAGCCTATCTTGGGCCGACAGATACAGATCACTGGAAGGAAATCTTTCAAGACAATGGAAAGAGAGTTGTTGAGTACTTGCAGGGTAGTCAAGATTGTTTTGACCTATTCCATCCCACTAACCCCTTCATGCAGGATCCAGCTTTACCTATAGAAAGAGCCGTGCCTGTCTACGCCATCCATACCATGAGCACCTCTGAAGTATTCTCTCATGAACACGAATGGAGCGGCTACAGCATCTCCTTGCCGGAAGCTGCTCGACTATTGGTGCGTCTACAGGGAGTCGATATCACCAGCCTAAGGGCATTTTATGTCGGGCAAGACAGTGGCAATCGCTCTGCTGTAAACACTCCGACTATGAATGTTGCCAATGTCCTTTTAAAAGGAAGAACCTTAAAAGAGACGCTGATGCTGAACTTGATGCAGTATAGCCCAGAGAATGAGATACCGAGTGTGGTAGCTGGAGAAGATGTACCCACCTGGGAAACCGAAGTTGGCTACACTGGCCAACCGAAAAAAGAAATCCCTGCGGGATACATCCACTACTTAACCTTTCCCTGGCGGCGGCTGCGGCTGTTTTCAGAAGCTGGGCGAGTGCAGCAATTGGCTATCACTATGGGCAACTCCCTACCCGAGGGTGTAGAGGCCCGGCAGTGGGAATGTAGCGTTGCCTATAAAGAAGGTAAACCAGTGCGTCTATCTTTACACAGACAGTTGTGGCGGGATGCGGACAGTTTTCTCTTGACGGCTAGCAAGCAAACCCGTCCTCGGATTGTGGACTGGCTAGCTGAGCTCAAGTCAGAAGAATTGGTCAATAATTTGGTTGTATTTGAAGTGTTGGGTATGAGCGCTGACCAGGCTAAACCTTTAGGATGGAGTTCGGCTCGATTTTCAGTTCCAATACAGTTTGTTACAGATTTGGAGTTGGCGCAGAGCTTAAAAAGCGCTATTGGAATTGCCGAGAACCATCAACAAATCTTTCGATCTTTTAAAGGCAGCCCCTACTTTTCTCTGGCAGAGGTTCTCAAAAACGGAGAGACTGAGAAGCTATCCAAAGCTTTAGATGGAGAGTCTCGCTACTGGGCAATTCTAGACCAAGCTTTCTCAAGGCTACTTCATGATTTACCCCAAGATAACCAAACTGTAGCTGATGGCATTACCCGCTATGGACTTACCACTCTACCTGCCTGGATTAAGACTGTACAAGATGCCGCTCGGAGAGCCTTCACCGAATCCATTGAGTCTATTCGCAATCATCAGGCCAGAGCAGCTGCCTTGCGCACACTGGAGTGGAAACTAGCAGAGCTTCGCGCCGACCCAAGGGAAAAGAAAGCTCAAAAACAAAAAACAGCTAAGAAAAAGCAGAAGAAGGAGCAAGCCGTTGTCCAATAGGAGTCTAAGTTATGGCTACAACTCAAATCTCTTCTCATAATCGACTAGAACGAGCAAAAAAGTTCTTACAGGAAATTAAGGATCGCCTTAAAAACGACACCGGCGCCAAAGTTGCCTTCAAGCGGGCACTTTCCGGCGAGCACCACCACTTACGAAAAATTTACCCCTTTGTACTGCCCTATTTGCAAGGGATCCCCGAACAAGAACAGGATATCTGGATCTTTGTGGCGTGTCTCTCTGTTTACCATGATCAAGATGCAGAACCGGATGCCGGTAACTTTGCGAAAAGCTGTCGGGAACTGCAAGACAGCACTGAATCTAAAGGCCCAGAACGAAGGTTTAGAGCTCTTCTGGAGACCGATCTTGACTATATCGAATATCCAATCACAGCTCTAGTGCGACAGATGAAGAGCAAAAAGGAGAGGAGGATTTCTGTTTACTACCCACGTTTGATCGTTGACCTTTGCTTATGGAACCACCCCGATCAAGTTGTTCAAGATAAATGGGCTAGAACTTTTTGGCAATCACCTTCTTCTGGATCTGCAAGGTCAGAAGAAACTGATAATGTAAGTTTCGAGGTCTCCGATGACTTCAAAGAGGATGTAGGCTGAGAGGCACTTGCCTCTGTTTAAGCTAGCAGACTTGTTCCGACACCATACCTTAGAGGAGAAATAGCCATGCGAATGGAAATTCATTTGATTCAAAGTTTCCCTCCTGCTAACCTAAACCGCGATGAAAATGGCATGCCCAAATCTACGATATTCGGTGGTCGTCCGCGAGCGCGAATCTCTAGCCAGTGCCAGAAGCGGGCAGCGCGAAAATACTATTACCAATATGCCAAGCTAGACCCGGCTCACTTTGCCGATCGCTCTCGTAACTGGATCCCTGAGTTGAAATCTAAGCTTGTGAAGGCAGGGATCCCTGATGAGCAAGCTGAGCTGGTTGCTCGGCTGGCCTTAGAGGAAGGGCTTAAGCTCAAGTTTAATGATAAGAACGAAGCCACCACTATTGTATTTTTGGGTAAGACAGAACTTGATGCAATTGCCGAAATCCTAATCAAAAACTGGTCTGCCATCGAATCCAGCTTACGAGAGGAAAAGCCTAAGCTTCCCCAAAAGGATCCCAACATAGCTAAGGCGATCGAGAAAGCTTTGGTTGATACAGGAAAACCGGGTGATGTAGCTTTGTTCGGTCGGATGATGGCCTCGCTACCCACAGTCAATGTCGATGCTGCCGTTCAAGTGGCCCATGCAATTAGTATTAACGTCCTGCAACAAGAATTTGACTTCTTCACAGCCGTAGACGACCTGGGCAGTAGTGAGGACACCGGAGCCGACCACATGGGCGAGACGGGGTACAACAGCTCTACCTACTACCGCTTTGCTGTTCTCGATAAGGAGCAGTTGGTTGAAAATCTAGGTGGAACTGAACATCTAGGATCCATTATCAAGGCTTTTGCTACGGCTTTCATTCATGCTGTGCCCAGCGGACATCAAAACGGATTTGCCGCTCACACTCGGCCAGCATTGGTGATGGTGGTAGTTCGAGAAGGGCAGCCTATTTCCTTGGTGGATGCCTTTGAAAACCCGGTTGCTCCTAGTGGAGGATTTAGCCTACTGGAAAATGCCGTTAAAGCTTTAGATGAGTATTGGGGATCACTTATCAAGATGTATGGAGAAGCTGATGTGCAGTATAAGGGCGTTGTTGCCCTTGATAGGCTAGCCGAGAGACTTAACGTACTCAAATCTAGCAAGAAAGATTCTGTAGAAGAGCTCTTAAATAGTGCTCTCAAAGCTCTTGGCGTGGCCAACAACGGCAAAGGAGCTTAGATCATGACTACGCTTCTCATGCGATTGCGGGCCCCGATGATGAGCTGGGGCGACCACAGCCAGTTTGATTATCGCGATAGCCGTCGTGAGCCTACAAAGTCGGCTGTCATCGGGATCCTCTGCGCGGCACTGGGTCGCCCTCGTTGGGAACCTGTTGATGATCTAGCTGCCCTCAGAATGGGGGTGCGAGTGAATAAGGAAGGGATCCTTCGCAAAGACTTCCACACAGTGCAAAACAATATGCACGATAGGCGTAAAGCGGAAACGACGCTTAGTGAGCGCTACTACGTAGCGGATGGGGATTACCTGGTGGGATTGGAAGGGGATTTTAATTTGCTGAGAACCTTGGATCAAGCTTTGCAAAAACCTCACTGGCAAGTGTTTCTAGGACGGAAGAGTTTTATTCCCAGCCGCCCTTTGCGATTGGGGCTTGTGGAGCAGCCCTTGCTGGAAGCTTTGCGTCAGCATCCTTATGAGTGTTCTAGACGCGAGCAGTGTCCCTCTCAACTTCGCTTTGTTTTGGAGGTTCCTGAGAGCTTAGATGTGCGCCAAGATGTGCCTTTGAGCTGGCAGCCACGGCGTTTCGGTTGCCGGGCTGTGAAGACAGAATACTATAAACTCCCGGAGGTGATATGTATCTTTCCCGGCTGATCCTCAACGAGCGACAGCTTTTGGTGCAGCGAGAGCTCAGTAATGCTCACGCTTTGCACCAGCGAATTATGCATGGTTTTCCCGATCAACCCACCAAAACCCCTCGCTCCGATTGGCATATTCTTTACCGTCAAGAACCCGATGGCTGCACTCTCCTGGTACAATCAGCCATTCAACCAGATTGGTCTCGCTTGCCCCAGGGTTATGTCCAAAGGGATCCGGAAGTCAAAATCTTTGACCTAAAGCCAGAAGTTCTAAGTAAGGGAAGATGCTTTCAGTTTCGACTTCGAGCAAATCCCAGCAAGCGAGATAGGAAGACCCACAAGATTATTGGCTTTTTTCGCTCTGAGGATCAACTGGAATGGCTCCGCCGCCAGGGCCAGCAGCATGGGTTTGAGGTGTTGGCTGCAGAAGGGATCCCGTCGCCGCAAATATTTGGGATCAAAAAGGGGCTCTCCGGGCCAGTTCGTATCCACACCGTTTTGTTCCAGGGCATATTGCGGGTAACTGATGCTGAAGCTTTGGTCAAAGCAGTGCAACAAGGAATTGGGCGAGGGCGCTCCTACGGCTGCGGACTCCTATCACTTAGCAAGATCAGCTACTTTCCCTATTAGTTTTGCCTTCTAAAGGAGAGTATCTTATGAGCACAAAGACAACTGCGAAAAGTTTACGTTCTATCCCAAAGGTTCGAGATAGCATAAGCTTCGTCTATGTGGAACGGTGCCGAATTGAGCAAGATGCTAAAGCTGTTGCCGTTTTGCAAGAAGATGGCAGATATATAATCCCTTGTGCCAGCTTGACAACTTTAATGCTAGGCCCCGGAACGGCAATTACTCACGCTGCTATTAAGAACTTGGCCGATGGCCTCTGCTCAGTCCAGTGGGTTGGCGAAGATGGGCTACGCTTCTATGCCAGCGGATCCCATCCTTCTAGCAGCGTGGAAAGGCTTTATCACCAGGCCAAACTCTGGGCAGATCCCGTCCAGCATATGGAAGTGGTTCGGCGTATGTATTCCTTTCGCTTTCCCGAACCTCTAAAAGAAGGGCTAACCCTTGAGCAGATTCGTGGCCTAGAGGGAGTGCGAGTGCGAACTGTTTACAATCGCCTGAGCAAGGAAACAGGGGTAAAGTGGAAAGGACGCTCCTATAAGCTCAAGGAATGGGAATGTGCTGATCCCGTTAATCGAGCTCTTTCTGTTGCCAATACTTGCCTCTACTCCGTTTGCCAGGCAGCGCTCAATGCCGTAGGCTATTCAACTGCGCTGGGATTTATTCACATAGGCAAGCCCTTATCTTTTGTTTATGATGTTGCTGATCTCTACAAAACAGAGATCACTATTCCTGCTGCCTTCAAGGCTGCCGCTGAATTGATGCCAAACTTTGAGTCGAGAACCAGGCAACTGTGTCGAGAAAAGTTTGTAGAGCATCGGTTGATGCAGAGAATCATAGACGATGTTGACGCCATCCTCGGCTTCAGATCTACTCAGGACGAGTCTAGCCCTTTGGGTGCTCTTTGGGATAACGAGAAGGGAGCTGTTGAGGGGGGAGTGAGCTACGGAGAAGATCTAGATGAGGCAACGCCGGACTAATGGTGGTTTTCATCTTGGAGAATGTCCCAGCAAGTTTGAGGGGAGACCTAAGCCGCTGGCTGTTTGAGATCAAGGCGGGGGTCTTTGTCGGTCGCGTCTCGGCTCTGGTTCGAGAAGAACTGTGGGCGCGGGTGACCAGCAAAATCGGCGACGGCTCTGCACTGATGGTCTATTCCATCAACTCAGAGCAGGGATTCTGGGCCAGAAGCATCGGGGATCCCTCGCGGCAGCTAGTAGACATAGAAGGGGTGCTGCTGGTCAAAACCTACTAAAATCGGCAAAAATCGAAGAGTTGTCCCCACACCCGTGGGGGTGAACCGCTTCTCCGTTGCAGTGAGTGGAGCAGATCCGAGAGTTGTCCCCACACCCGTGGGGGTGAACCGGAGCTGGTGGAGTCGCCACCACTTGGGGGTTAGTGTTGTCCCCACACCCGTGGGGGTGAACCGTTTCCGACACTGCCCCCATCAGGGCTGCCACAGCGTTGTCCCCACACCCGTGGGGGTGAACCTGGCCGCTAGCGCCCCCGCTTACCCCCGACCGCCGGTTGTCCCCACACCCGTGGGGGTGAACCGTTCAGTCCAGAGTCGATTGCCAAAGTGGTGCTGGGGTTGTCCCCACACCCGTGGGGGTGAACCGAGGTGCGTGAGATCTATCACGCCCAATACTGGGAGTTGTCCCCACACCCGTGGGGGTGAACCGTTACGGACGAGGATCTGGAGGATTTCGTGTCGCGTTGTCCCCACACCCGTGGGGGTGAACCGTCCATCAGACTGCCAGTACCCGCTTGGGCCCCTGTTGTCCCCACACCCGTGGGGGTGAACCGTCCATCAGACTGCCAGTACCCGCTTGGGCCCCTAGTTGTCCCCACACCCGTGGGGGTGAACCGCCTCTGTCCAGGAGCCTCTCCTCCAGGAGCTTCTTGTTGTCCCCACACCCGTGGGGGTGAACCGTCCGCTTCCCAAACGGTCGCGGGAGTGTTGGTCGTTGTCCCCACACCCGTGGGGGTGAACCGAAGTGTTGCAGGTAGCGGACGGCCTGCTCCTGTCCGTTGTCCCCACACCCGTGGGGGTGAACCAGTCCCGCTGGACGGCAGAGTCTTCCTGAGGTCAGTTGTCCCCACACCCGTGGGGGTGAACCGGTCAACCAGCTCGTGATCCGGAACGGGGATAGGCGTTGTCCCCACACCCGTGGGGGTGAACCGGCCTTGACGCCGCCGCCGCTCCGGCGGCGTTTCGTTGTCCCCACACCCGTGGGGGTGAACCGTCCCCGAACAGCGCGAGAATCTGCGGCTTGTTGAGTTG
>NZ_JANSIY010000091.1:0-10729 GCF_047462295.1 Synechococcus sp. H60.3
CCTGTCCCCCCAGGCCCACCTCGCCAATCAAGACCGTGAAGGGATCCACCTGGCGATCCCGGAAGCTGGCGGCCACGGCCACCGCCACCCCCAAGTCGGCAGCCGGCTCGGCCACCTGGATGCCGCCGGCGGAGGCGATGTAGGCGTCGTATTTGGAAAGCGGGATCCCCACCCGTTTTTCCAGCACCGCCAAGATCTGCAGAAAGCGGTTGGGCTCGATGCCGGTGGCGGTGCGGCGGGGGGAGCTGTAGCTGGTGGGGCTGACCAGGGCCTGCACCTCGACCACCAAAGGGCGGGTGCCCTCACAGGCAACGATGGTGGCTGTTCCTGGCGTGGCCTGATCCCGGCTGCTCAAAAAAAGCTGCGAGGGGTTGTCTACTTCCACCAAGCCAGAGGCAGTCATCTCGAAAACGCCGATTTCCTGGGCTGCCCCAAAGCGGTTCTTGACGGCGCGCAGCAGGCGGTGGCTCTGAAAGCGATCCCCCTCGAAGTACAAGACGGTGTCCACTAAGTGCTCCAGCACCTTGGGCCCGGCCAGGGATCCATCTTTGGTGACATGGCCAACGATGAGCAAGGCCACCCCCAGTTTTTTGGCCACCCGCATCAAGAGGCCGGCACATTCCCGCACCTGGGAGACGGATCCCGGCGCTGAGCTAAGCTGCCCCCAGAAGATGGCCTGAATGCTGTCAATGATGGTCACCTGCGGCTGCAGAGCCTGGATCTCGGCCAGAATGGCCTCCAGCTCGGTCTCGGCCAATAGGTAGAGCTGCTTGCTTTCTATCCCCAGCCCCTCCGTCCCGCCAAGGCGATCTGCACGCAGCTTAATCTGCTGGGCCGATTCCTCCCCCGACACGTACAAGACAGGCCCGCCCTTGGCCAGATGAGCGGCAGTCTGCAGCAGCAGAGTGCTTTTGCCAATGCCCGGATCGCCGCCGATCAACACCAGGGATCCCGGTACAATGCCGCCCCCCAACACGCGGTCGAACTCGCCAAAGCCCGAGGAAAGGCGGGGGTGGCGATCCGAGTGCACCTGAGCGAGAGGAAGGGCTGCCTGGGGGATCCCGCTGCCGCGGCTGCGCGGGGGGACAAGACGCTGGGGTGACCCAGACTTGGGAGAGGGGGTGAGAACCACCTCCGTCAGGGTATTCCAGGCGCCACAGTTGTCGCAGCGGCCCAAAAACTTGGGATAGCGCTCGCCGCACTGGCTACACTCCCAGACGGTTTTGGCCTTGGCCATGAGCAGGGATCCCGCCTCTTTCTCAGGATACAAAGACTCGATCCCGCTGGCGCAATCAGGATCTCCGCAAGGGCTCCGACCGGCTGCCGCTAACTGTGGGGCACAGGAACGGCAGGAATGGGCACCTCCGGCAAGACTAGGGATCCGCACTGGCCGTGGTGGCGCAGCAGATGGTCACAGAGCACCAAAGCCACCATCGCCTCCACCATCGGCACCGCCCGCGGCAGCACACAGGGATCGTGGCGCCCCCGCGCCGCCAAGACCGTCTCCTGCCCGTCGAGGGTGACCGTGCTTTGGGGCTGGCGAATGGTGGCGGTGGGCTTGAAGGCCACCCGCAGAATGATATCTTCCCCGTTGCTGATGCCCCCCTGGATGCCGCCGGAGCGGTTGCTGCGGGTGCGCCAGCCGCTGGGGGTCATGTAAAACTCATCGTTGTGCTGCTTGCCCGTCAGGTAGGTGCCGGCAAACCCCGACCCAATCTCAAACCCCTTGCTGGCCGGCAGCGACATCACCGCCTTGGCCAGGTCGGCTTCTAGTTTGTCAAACACGGGGCAGCCCAGCCCGCGGGGCACATTGCGGGCCACGCACTCCACCACTCCCCCGAGAGAATCTCCTTCCCGCGCCGCTGCTTCGATTTTCTCAATCATCGCCGCCGCCGCTTCTGGGTCGGGGCAGCGGACAATGTTGGCTTCCACCTGCTCGGCTGTTACTGAGCTGGGATCCACCTGCGCCTCCACGTCTTTGACCCGCTGCACATAGGCCAGGATCTCCACCCCTGCCGCCAGACGCAGGATCTTCTTGGCAATGGCCCCGGCGGCCACCCGGCCAATGGTCTCCCGCGCCGAGGCCCGTCCTCCCCCCTGCCAGTTGCGGATGCCGTACTTGGCCTGGTAGGTGGCATCAGCATGGGAAGGGCGAAAGGTGGTGGCCATTTCGCGGTAGTCCTGGGGGCGGGCATCCTGGTTGCGCACCAGGATGTGGATGGGTGTGCCCAGCGTAAAGCCCTGGAAAACCCCGGAGAGGATCTCGCAGCGATCCGCCTCCTGGCGCGGCGTGGTGATGGAGCTCTGGCCAGGGCGGCGCCGATCCAGCTCCGCCTGGATGTCAGCCTCGCTCAAGGGCAGCCGCGGCGGGCAGCCGTCCACCACCACCCCCACCGCCCCCCCGTGGGACTCGCCGTAGGTGGTGACGCAAAACAAGACGCCGAAGGAGTTGCCGTTGGCCATGGGATCCCTGGGTTGCCGAAAGTTGAAAACCTGCCCGCTTTGGAGAGGGTCTGACCCTTGAGGGACTGTTTTTATTCTGCACCAGGGAACTGCCGAGCAGCGCGGTGCAACTGACGGCAGCCGGCGATCCCCCGCAACACCAGGTGGGGATCCCAGTGCAGTTCCCTGTCCAGAAGGCGCAGGTGGGCGTAGAGCAGCTCGCCATCGCCGCCGGTTACTAGCAGGGGCCCCTGGGGAAAGCGGCGCCGCCAGTCGGCGATGAAGTCCTGCAAGCCGGCCAGCAGGGTGTGGAGAATGCCGCTGCGGATGGCAGCCCCAGTGTCCCTGGCCCAGCGGGGGGGCAAGGGATCCGCCGCCTCCCACTCCACTTTGGGCAGGCGGGCGGTGTGGTCGGCCAGTGCCTGTGCCTGCAGCCCTAGGCCGGGCAGGATCGCCCCTCCCAGCAGGGATCCCTCCGGGTCAGCCCCCGTCAGGGTTAGGGCGGTGCCGGCGTCGATGACCAGACAGGGCCAGCCGTAGTGGATGCCGGCAGCCCAGACGGCCAGCGCCCGATCCAGCCCCAGGCCGGGGTAGGGATCCCGCAGCGGCACCTGGGAGAGTCCAAGGCAATGCACCCACGGGGATCCCGGCGGCAAAGGGGCAGAGCCAACGGCAGCCAGCCACAGCTCCGTCTCTTCCGGCCAGGACAAGGGCCGGTGGGCAGGGAACTGTTCCACCTTGACCAAGGTCTCCCCCACAAACCAGCCCCAGCGCACGTGGGTGTTGCCCAGCACCGCCGCCAGCCACCGGTCGGGTTGGGCCTCAAAACTCATGCAGCAGCTCCGCCTCCACGCGAAACAGCTCCACCGGCTGATCCGCAGGGATCCCGGCCAACCTTTTGGCGGTGGAAAGCTGCCATTCCGTTGTCAGGGCTTCTCCGGGCAGCAACACCGCCCCCCGCGTGCCCGTGCGAATGAACAGGCCCATGCGGGTGGGATCCACCTGCTCCAGCGAGGGGATGGGCACCACCCGTCGCACGATGGCCACCTGGATGGACGCCGACTCCAGCTCCCCAGGTCGCAGGGGCGGATAGCGCCAGTCGCGGGTAACAGCCCCCACCGCTGCCCGGATGGTGGCCCTGGCCAGATCCTCGCCGCCGGGATCCAAGCTGCCCCAACAGCCGCGGGGCCGCCCCTCCCTGGTCACCGTAACAAAAACTCCCGCCGGGCGCCGCCAGTGGGGCGGGATCTCTTCTGGGGCGGGCAGCACCTGGCCAGTGGCGAAGTAGTGGGCGATGGCCTGCCGCGCCAGGGCCGGCAGCGTCTCAGGAAGGGGTGGCGGCTGGCCGGGAGCAAGGATCCCTGTCCCCTTCGCCTCTTCCTCCCTGGGGTCGACCAAGGCGCCTGCCCAGAAAGTCGTGGCCGGGGACGGGATCCCGCCAACGCGCCCGGAAACCTCTGGCTGGGATCCAACCAGCAGCACTAGCCCCGCCCCCAGAAACAAGGTCAGTAGGCCGAGCAGGCGAACGGCAAAGGTGGACATGGGCAGGGATCCCCTTGCCAACCCAACTCTAGGCTAGGCTACGCCCCCGCTGCTGCAGGTACTGGAAAACGGTGTTCAAGTCCTTGTCGCCCCGCCCGGAGCAATTGACCACCACCCGCTGCTGGGGGCCAAGCTGCGGCGCCAAAGTCTTCAGGTAGGCCAGGGCATGGGCTGTCTCCAGAGCAGGGATGATCCCTTCCAGGCGCGACAGCAGCAGCAGCGCTTCCACCGCCTCGTCGTCGGTAACCGCGTAGTACTCGGCCCGCCCAATCTCTTTTAGGTAGCTGTGCTCCGGCCCTACGCCAGGGTAATCCAGGCCGGCGCTGATGGAATGGGCCTCCTGCACCTGGCCTTCTTCATCTTGCAACAGGTAGCTCATGGCCCCGTGCAAGACCCCAATGCGACCGCGGTTGAGGGTGGCGGCGTGGCGGGATGTGTGCAAACCCTCCCCGGCAGCCTCAATACCGATCAGCCGCACCTGGGGATCGCGGATAAACTCGTTGAACAGGCCCAGGGCATTGGAGCCACCGCCCACACAGGCCAGCAACACGTCCGGCAACCCTCCCCATTTCTCCTGACACTGCTGCCGCGTCTCCTGGCCGATGACATCGTGAAAGGCCCGCACCAGCTTCGGGTAGGGGTGAGGCCCGGCCACCGTGCCAATGACGTAGTGGGTGGTCTCCACATGGGTTACCCAGTCGCGGATGGCCTCGGAGAGGGCATCTTTGAGGGTGGCCGTGCCGGCTTCCACCCCGCGCACCTCAGCGCCCAACAGGCGCATCCGCTGCACGTTGGGGGCCTGCCGCTCCATGTCCAGCGCCCCCATGTAGATGACGCATTCCAGGCCGAAGCGGGCGCACACGGTTGCCGTGGCCACCCCATGTTGGCCGGCGCCGGTCTCGGCGATGATCCGCCGCTTGCCCATGCGCACCGCCAGCAGCACTTGGCCGAGGGCGTTGTTGATCTTGTGGGCGCCGGTGTGGTTGAGGTCTTCCCGTTTGAGGTAGATCTGGGGGCCGCCGTAGTGTTCGGTAAGCCGCTGGGCAAAGTAAAGCGGGCTGGGCCGCCCGACAAAATCCCGCAACAAGCTGTGCAACTCGGCGCGAAACTCGGGATCCTGCCAGTGCCGCTCAAAGGCTTCCTCCAGCTCCGTCAGGGCGCTCATCAGGGTTTCCGGTACAAAGCGGCCCCCAAACGGCCCAAACCGGCCCTGGGGATCCGGGCGCACCTGCGGGTCAAGGGGATCCCAAGCAACAGCGTGGGCAGCAGCAAGAGGAGTTGAGGTCATGGCAAATCTGTTGGTGCGGGCTGGGCAGCCGGCAATAGGAGACAGGCCTCCCTATTTTACAAAAGTCGGAAACGCGGGAAGGCGACTATTTGCCGCCCTAGAGGGTGGGATCCCGCCAAAACCGGCTTTGAATAGGGGACTTCCAGGGATCTTTAGGATGAGGCCGTCTGATTTTGGGGAGCGGCCTTTATGGACAAGCATCTGCAAGAGTTGCTCCAGCAAGAAGATCAAAAGCGCATAGACGAAGAACTACGCCGCACCTATGCCCTTTCTCAAAAGTCTCAGGGAGTGGCAATCTTTTTGTCGTTATTGCTGGCTTTTGCAGCCTACATTTATACGCGGCGATGGAAAGCGCTGATGGTCTTTTTGGGGTGGTGCATTTTTGTAAGGACTCCGTCCCGCTGACGCGAACGGCGTGTTGTTTGGCGATGAAGAAGGAGAAGTTTCTCTTCCTGGACTTTTTCTGGCCTCCACCTGGGCAGCAGTGGACAACTGCGCCGCTATCCAGCGAGCTAGAGAAAAAATTGAACTGCTGCGCTCCGGGCAAAACCTCGATAGCGACCGGCGGAGTTAATCGACATCAAATCAACAAGCTGGAAACCCTATCCTTCTCCCCTCTCCCTGTGGGAGAGGGGTTGGGGGTGAGGGATCCCTTTGCCAGCAGCAGTTTAGAAAAAAGGAGCCTAGAATGGCCGCAGATCCGAAAAACTCGAAACCATGAGATCTGCTGCTTGCTTAGCCTGTCTGCTCGCCGCTCTCTTTGTGGGAAAAGGGATCCCGGCTCTGGCCTCACCCGCTCTTTTGGTACTGGCCCAGTCAAGTTTTCAGCCCTACATCAATGCCCGCTTTGGCTATCGCCTCGACTATCCGGCCGATTTTGTCCCCCAAGGGGAATCCGATAGCGGCGACGGTCAGGTGTTTGTCGGCGAAGAGGGGGCTGAGCTCCGCGTTTGGGGTGGGTACAATATTTTTCAAGCAACGCCCGCCAGCGCCCTGCAAGAGGAGTTGCAGCGCAGCCGAGAAAGCGGACGCCGGGTTACCTATCAAGTTGCCGGTCGGGATTTTTTCGTGGTCTCCGGCTACGAGCCAGGCAGCTTGCGGATTTTCTATCTCAAAAAGCTTGTCCGCCCCTCTCTAGAGGCTGGCTTTGAATTGGTCTATCCGGCCAGCCGGCGCGAGCGCTACGACCGGGATGTGGAAGCCATAGCCCGCTCCCTGCGCTTTGGGGATCCCTGACCCAGGCCCCAGTTGGGGCATGATCATAGGGATCCCTGGCAAAACCCAATGGCCGAGAGACCGCTGGACAGTTGGCTGCGGGAACGGATGCAAGCCGTTGGCCTTTCCTCATGGCAGGCCTTGCAAGCTCAAGCAGGGATCAGCCGCCGCGCCCTCGATCAGGTGCGCCAAGGGCGGTGGGGATCCCTGCGCCTGGAGCAACTGCAAAAGTTGGCTGCCGCTCTCCGGTGGGATGTGGGATCCCTGCTTGGCGGCGGAAGGGGCTCTGACAATGCAGAGGCAATCTTCTCCCTGCTGCAGCCGCTGCTGACCAGCTACCCCACCGTCCGCGAGATTGCCCGGCGCAAGCCGGATTGGCCGGCCCAGAACGTGACGGCTCTGTTCCGGTCGCTGGATGCCCTGCTGCAGCAGTGGGGGTATGAAGCCATCGGCAGCCCTCTTGAATCCGTCCCCTTCGACCCGCAACTGCACCAGCCGGATCAGCCGGACATTCGGCCCGGGGATCCCGTCTATATCCGCTTTGTCGGCTACCGCTGCGGCGATCGCATTCTCTGCCCGGCCAAAGTTAGTCGCTCCCTGCCCGGAGGATTGAGCTGATGGCACCCGTCCCCAAAGCGACGCTGGCTATTGATTTTGGCACCAGCAACACCGTGGTGGCGGTTTGGGATCCTGGACAAGAAGCGCCCCGCCTGCTCAGCCTTCCCGGCCTCTCCCGCCCCAGTTACGCGGCTATTCCCAGCCTGGTCTACGTCAAGGGAAAAGGCCAACTTCTGGTGGGAGAAACCGTGCGCGCCGGGCGCTGGGGAGCAGTGGATCCGCAGCGCTTGTTTCAGGGCTTCAAGCGGGATCTGGTGGCGGAGTTTGTGCCCCCGCCGCGAGTTCTGGATGGGGAGCGCTACGATGCCGAGAGGGTGGCCCAGGCTTTTTTGCAGGCGGTGATGGAAGCCATCCAACAAGAGTACCCGCAGCCGCAACAGGTGGTGTTTACAGCTCCCGTCGGCTCTTTTGAGCGCTACTTAAACTGGCTGCGGAGGGTGGCCGGGGATCCCATTCAGATTGTGGACGAGGCCACGGCTGCTGCCCTGGGCTATGCGGTTGACCAGCCGGGATCCCTTGTGCTGGTGGTGGATTTCGGCGGCGGCACCTTGGACCTCAGCCTGGTGCGCACCCTTCCCCCTCAGCCGGGCGACCCTGTCCTCAAGGCGGAGGTGATTGCCAAGGCCGACGCCTACGTGGGTGGGGTGGATATCGACATCTGGATTGCCGAATACCTGCTGGGGCAACTGGGGCTGAGCCGGCAGCAGCTGGGGGCCCTGAGCTGGATTACCCTTTTGGAGCAGGCAGAACAGCTCAAGATCGCCCTTTCTGCCCAGCCCAAGGCGGTGGGCAGTTGGTTTGACGACGAAGCCCTAACCGCCTATGAGCTGCAGTTGGATCGGCAGGTGCTGGAGGAGATTCTAGAAACCCACCAGCTCTTGGATCAAATCCGCCAGTGCCTAGACGAGGTGCTCCTCACTGCCCAGGCCAGGGGAGTGGGCAAAGGCCAAATTGAGCAGGTGCTCCTGGTGGGAGGCAGCTCCCAACTGCCGGCAGTCCAAGAGCTGCTCCGCTCCTACTTTGGCAAAAAGAAAGTCCGCTGCGAACGCCCCTTCGACGCCGTGGCCCTGGGCGCCCTGCAGGTGGGTCGCCAAGTTAAGCTGGAGGATCGCCTGCACCACAGCTACGCCATCCGCCTCTGGGATCCCTTGCAAAAAAGCTATATCTACTACCCTTTGTTTGAGCGGGGCAGCCCCTACCCCTGCCGACGCTCCGAGCCCTTGATCTTGCAGGTGGCCAACGACGGGCAAACCGAAATTCGCCTCGATGTGGGAGAAGTGGCTCAGGTGGCCCAGGCCGAGGTGGTTTACGACGAGCTGGGGCGCATGAGCAGCCGCCAACTCACTCGACAAACCGATTTTCGATCCCTGGCCCCTGGCGCCGAGCCGGCTTGTCTGGCCCGCCTGCAACCCCCAGGCCGGGCAGGAGAAGATCGCCTCAAGGTGGAATTTGCCGTTGATGCCTCGCGGCGGCTGCTGGCCACTATCTTCGACTTGCAAACCCAGCAGCTTTTGGTAGAGGCCCAGCCCGTAGCCACCCTGAGTTAGAGAGAGAAAGGCACTCAGCCTCTTGTCGCACCGAAACCCAAACAGCGCTATCTGGCCCTCCTCCCCTCTCCCTCAGGGAGAGGGGCCGGGGGTGAGGGATGCCTCAGGGAGAGGGGCCGGGGGTGAGGGTAAATTTGAAACGACCATAACCCGATCGATTGGATGGGGATTTGTTGGGCCTAGCTTGAGCAATTCAGTATTTGAGAAAAAGCCTTGTTTTCGCCACCACCCCCCTCTTTTGCCCGTCCCCCCCTGGACTTTATCCCGCCGGCCTACAGCCCCTGGGTGCTGCGGCTTGTCCACGGGATCCTGCCACTGCTGTTGCGGCTGAGGGTGCGGCCCTGGCTTCCTTCCGGTATTGCCAAAATCGAGGCTAGGGGCGTGGAGATCCTGGCGCAGCTCTACCACCAGTTTCAGGCGGGCCAGATCCGGCTGATCCTCGCTTTCCGCCATGTGGAGGTGGATGATCCCCTGGTGGGCCTCTACGTGCTCTCTCGCCTGGTGCCGCAGGCTGCCCGTCGCCAAGGGATCCCCCTCCGCAAACCCATTCACGCCCATTTTCTCTACGACCGGGGCATGCCTCTTTGGGGTGGCGAGTGGCTAGGGTGGCTATTGTCTCGCCTGGGCGGGATCCCTGTGCATCGGGGACGGCGGGTGGATCGGCTGGCGCTGGCGGCGGCGCGGCGCCTACTGCTGGACGGCCCATTTCCTTTTGGGATCGCGCCGGAAGGGGCCACCAATGGCCACAGCGAGCGGGTCAATCCTCTGGAGCCGGGAACGGCGCAACTGGCCTTTTGGTGCGCCGAAGACCTGGCCAAAGCCGGTCGTTCGGAGAAGGTGGTTGTGGTGCCCATCGGGATCCAATATCGCTACCTAAAGCCCTCTTGGAAAAAGCTGGAGCGCCTGCTAAGCCACCTCGAGCGCCTCAGTGGCCTGACGCCGCCGGCGGATCCCAAGCCTTCCGCAAACCGCCACTGTGCTCAGCGGATCTGTGGCCTGGCCCACCACCTGCTGGCCCAGATGGAAACGTTTTACGGCCTTCCCCCTCTTCCTTCTGGGGCGCCTTTCAACGCCCGCCTGGAACGGCTGCTCCACACGGCGCTGCAGACGGCCGAGACCTACTTTGGCCTATCTCCCCAAGGGGACTGGAACAGCCGCTGCCGCCGCATCGAAGAAGCCGCCTGGATCCAGATCTACCGAGAAGAATTGCGGCATCCCGGATCCCTGGCTCCGCTGCAGCGGGGGTTGCTCAACTGGAAAGCCCAGCAGGCTACCCTCTACCTACAGCACATGCGCCTGGTGGAAAGCTGCGTGGCCGTGCAGGAAGAGTACTTGCTGAGTAAGCCTTCTTTTGAGCGGCTGGCAGAAAGTGCCCTGATCCTGTTTGATGTCTTGGCCCGCCTGCGCGGCGATCCCTACCCGGCCCGGCCTCGCCTGGGTTGGCGAGAAGTTCAGGTTACGGTGGGGGATCCCATCTGGGTGAGCCAGCGGTGGGAACGCCAGTACCGCCAAGGCCGCCAGGAAGCCAGACAGGCAGCAGCCGAGCTAACTCAAGATTTGCAACTTGCTCTCGAGCGCATGATCTCTTGAAGCAGCAATATGCCTGGCTGGCACAGTTGCCTGTGGTAGGGATGCGGAGCCCTTTCTCCCGCTCCCCTCTCCCAGAGGGAGAGGGGCTGGGGGTGAGGGCGGATCCCCCTGGGAGAGCTGACTTTAGTCGGAGGAGTGTCAAGACCATCTATGAGCAATGGCTAGGCCAGTTGCTCCTTTGACGTAGTCAATGTCTTCGCGGAACTTTTTGAGCTCCTGCTTTTAGATTGCATAGGCAGCATCAAGGGCGGTGGTAGGGGAGCTAAGACGCTTTGGAAGTTCCCCTTTCCCAAAAGCAAGAAGACTCAACCTCGGTCGGGTGCTGCCCCAGCTTTTGGGAAGACAGCAGGGGGGATAGAAACAGCCGTTGCGCCAAGGTCTGCCCAAAAAGCAAGGGATCCCTAGAGAAGGGATCCCTCTTCTAAGACCAATTGAGACTAGAACAAATTAGTCGCGCTCAATGTACAAAAAGAGCACGGCCATGGCC
>NZ_JANSIY010000092.1:0-1525 GCF_047462295.1 Synechococcus sp. H60.3
CGTCATATGTGTATAAAGCCCCTCTCCCAAAGGCGCCCTCACCCCCAGCCCCTCTCCCAAAGGGAGAGGGGAGCTAGGCAAACAGGGTTTCTAGTTTGTCGGCAATGGCGGCAATCCAGGCTTGCTCCTGGCGGCTGAAGCTGCGGGGGGTGTCGCTGCCCAAGATGAGGCATCCCTTTTGGCCAATGGGCTGGCAGAGAACCGCCTGGGATCCGGGGGGCAGCAGGCCCTCGAACTCGGCGCGGGCCGGGAACAGTTTCAAATCCACCAGATAGACGGGCCGTCCGGTCTGCAACACCCGCTGCAAGACGCTCTGGGGCCGGATGGAGGGCAACTGGCCGGGGCTGGCCAGGATCCCCCGCTGCAGGAGGGTGCGCCCCTCCACCCAGATCACTACTGTGCGGGCAGCAGTGGTGCTAAGGAGCGTGTGGGAGGCCCAGGCCAGCTCCAGTTTTTCCCTCTCGGAAAGATCCGGATCCCAGTCACAGCCTGGACTCCCCTGTAGGGTAGATGCCTGGGGGGGACGGGGCTGGATCTGCTGCCACAGCAGGCCGGTCAAGATCAGAATGGCGCTGAGGAGGATCCCTAAGGCATCAGAGCGGGACTGGCTGGCCAGCAACTCCGGCGTAAACGCCAGCCGGTTAATGACCAGGAGGGTGCTGCCCAAAAGGCCGGTTACCAAAGGCAACCGCCTCACCCAGCGATTGGGATCCTGGGAAGCTGGAGTGGATTTGACCCTCAAAGCAGGGGTATCTGAGCGCTCGGTAAGTCCAGTCTAGAGCTATCCAAGACATCAGAGACGGCTCCAAATGCCAAGGCGCTCTTGGCGAGCTTTCTTTTCCAGGCCGCGGAAGTAGCTGTCGTATTTGATGTTGTGGCTGTAGGGGATGATGCGGGCCAGGCCGTTGCGCACGAGCATGGCGTTCATCTGCTGGCCCTCCAACCAGACGTAGGCCTCCACCAGGCCGGTGGCATCGACGTTGCGCAGCAGCTTATCCCCTTCCAGCTTGACGGTGCGGCGGAGGATGCGCTCGCGCATCAGCTCAGTAGCTTGCTGATAAAAGGGATCCTCCTCTGGGCGGAGGCCCTGGATGCCGGCCAAGCGGATTAGGCGCAGTTTCTGCTCCCCTTCGATTTGCACCACCAGCGTGTCGCCATTCACCACCCTCACCACCACTGCCGCGGGGTAGCGATCGAAATAGTGGTTGTCGAAGTAGAAGGGGGTGTCGGGCACCACTCGCCGCTCCCCCGATCCGTGGCCAGGAAGGACGGGCAGGGCCAGGAGCCATCCCAACACCGCCGAGCCAAAAGCAATACGCCGGAACCTCATCTTCTCCCCCTTGCGATCCCCTTCTCCCCTAGGGCGTAATGGTAGCGGCAACTCCCTGGAAGACAACCCCTTGCAAGGGATTCGGATCCAATGGCCAGTCTTGGAGATGGGGAGCCCTTTATGAATGAGGGTTCTGGGCGAGCAACTCCCGATCTAGGGGCAGAGGGGCAACCGGCTGGGTGAGAGTAAACTGGC
>NZ_JANSIY010000092.1:1625-4039 GCF_047462295.1 Synechococcus sp. H60.3
TTATGAATGAGGGTTCTGGGCGAGCAACTCCCGATCTAGGGGCAGAGGGGCAACCGGCTGGGTGAGAGTAAACTGGCCGCTGACAATCCACTGTTTAAGGATCTCGGCAACTTGCATTGAGCGGCGCAGGCTGGCCAGGGGAGCAGTGCGCACCTTGCGGCCGTTGAGGGTGATGTGGCCGGATTTGAGCTGGGCATAGCTCACCAGGCCAAAGGTGGGCCGCACCCGCCGGGGGATAGAAAAGTCGATCACCGGCGCCACCAGTTCCTCATCCCGGACAGCAATGGACTCCAGATCGGCAGGGGAGAGGATGGGGATGGGGATCCCCACCCCCAACATCAAGCTGGGGCCGTAGTTGCGGAAGTAGCAGCCCCGCACCCATTCCGCTTGCATCTGTTTGGCGTCACCAATGAGGGCCAAGGTGGCTGCTGGGCCAATGGGGGTTTGGTTGGGCAGCCGTTTTTGCCGCGGGAAGTGTTGGGTGCCTTCCCAAGCTACATAGCCGGTGCCCCCTCCTAGGAAGATGCGGCTGCCGATCCCCACCCGGCGCAGGAGGGGGTCGTTGAGGAGGGGGGAGAGCTCACCTGGGTTGGAATAGACGGCATTGCCCAGGTTGGGTTCCAACAGGCCCAAATAGGTGTACAAGGGCCGATCCCCACCGTTGACGCCGACAATGAAGTTTTGGTAAGCGTTGCGAGGGTTGAACAAGTAGAACTGGTTGAGCTGATCCCGCGTCAGAGTGGTCTCGTAGTCGGCCCGGGGATAGCAGTCGGTTACCTGGCCGATGGCCCGCAGGTGCACCCGCTTGCCGGCCACCAGATCGGCGATGACGTGGCCGCCTCCATAGGGGTGCTCGGCTTGCTCACTGGGCTGGGCCGCCCCAATGTAGAGATCGACAGCCCCAAAGCCGGCATAGGCTGGCACCCCGTTCAACCAGGCTTGGCGAATCTTAATGGGCGGATCCGTATGGCCCAGGTTGAGGATTGCCCCTGACGACTCCATTGGCTCAAAGGTACCGGTGGTTACCACATCCACCTGCTCAAAAGCCTGCTCAATGCCCAGGGTGGCCAGCTTGGCTTTGGCCTCTAGGGCCGTCCACACCCGCACCTGGCCTTGGGCAATGCGCCGATTAATTTCTGCCAGCGTTCTCTCCATTGCCTCGCAAGGAATGGCGACAAGTAGTCCGGGCAGACTTCTGCCCGCTGAGAAGCTAGGGTAGCTTGGAGGGTTTTCCAGGGATGGCCGCTCAGTACCCTTTCAGGGCTAGGTTGGGCGTTTGCAAGGCGGCTTCCACCCGCTGCACCTGGGTTTTGAAGCTGCCATCCGGCTCCAGCCATATCTGCCTTAGGGCCGGAGGGATCACGTCCAGGCTAAACCGAGAGCTCTTGGGGCAAAATTGCACACAGGTGGAGGGGCAGGCCAAGTAATCAACCCCCTGGCGGCGGCAGTGCAGCTCTTGATGAATGTGGCCAAAGATCACCAAGCGGATGTGGTCGAACTCGTCCAAGACCTGAAACAGCCGCTCTGGCTGCTGCAGGGCGCTTTGATCCAGCCAATCGGAACCTACCGAAAAAGGGGGGTGATGCAGGGCCAAGAGAACATGGTTCTGGGCAGCCTGGCTGCGCTGCAGCTCTTGGCGGAGCCACAGCAAGGTGCGATCCGTTAGGTAGCCGCTGTCTTTGCCCGGCACCAGAGAGTTCAATAAAATGAAGCTCCAGTTCTCTCGACTGAAGCTTTTCTCCCCGTGTACTCGCTCGGCGCGGAGCTCTGAGTTCATGTTATGAAGGCGATCGTGGTTCCCCGCCAGCCAATAGGTGTCGATGGGAAGAGCCTGCAGATGCTCTCGCAAACGGGCGTAGGCGGCGGCGCTGCCATCTTGGGCGAGATCCCCAGTGAGCAGCAGCAGATCGGGCAAGGGATCCAAGGCGGCAATCGCCTTTTGCACCTGCAGAAAAGAGGTTTCCGTGTCCACCCCCAGCAGTCGCTGGTGCGGCTTGGCAAACAGATGCAGGTCACTGATCTGAACCACGTATACGGTCATAGAGAAGGGGGATAGGAGTCCATCTCTGCAGGTTTAAAACATTAACGTTTTAGCACCAGATGCCTCAGCCGGGATCGGCAGGCAACTCCATCGGGAAGGCTCAGCTTTAACTTGCCCAAGTCCACCCCGCCCGGTTCAACCCCTTGAGAAAATCTTCTAAGGAAAAGCTTCAGGAAACATTCAGAGAACGGCCCACATTCCTGAAGGCGGCCTGCACCTGGGGCCAGCGGGATTCTTGGGTGGAGGCCGTCAGAGTATAGAGGCGATGGTGGCGCACGGTTACCGTCACTATCTCGTGGCGGAGCTGGGATCCCAGGTCAGTTTGGTATTCAAACAGGTAGTAAGGCTGGCCTTGCCGCTCAAAAGCTTCGGC
>NZ_JANSIY010000092.1:4139-6551 GCF_047462295.1 Synechococcus sp. H60.3
TGGCGGAGCTGGGATCCCAGGTCAGTTTGGTATTCAAACAGGTAGTAAGGCTGGCCTTGCCGCTCAAAAGCTTCGGCCGCCAACAACTGGCTCGAGCGACCGGATCCGGCGGGGGCGATGATCTTCTCCGCCACCAATTGCCCCACCTCATCCGGGCCACCCAGGTCGGCGATCGTCTCTCCCTTGTCAAAGGGGGCGATCATCAGGCTGACGTTCTCCGTCTCGTACACCAAGTCGCGCAGAAGTACCGCTGGCCCTTTCCCTGGCCCCAAGTTCACCGCCACCATGCCGTTGGGATAGGCAAAGGCAAAGGCCCCGCCAGGATCCCTGTAGGCGCGCAGGTTGGAGCCTGCGGAGCAGGCACTGGTGAGCAAGCTGAGGCAAACACAGAGCAGTAACAACACCCCAGAGAGCCGCTGTCCTAATTGGGCAAAATGCCCACCTTGTGCTGCTGACATACCGGGATCCTCCGCTCAGATTGGTTACCCATCCCAATCATCCTAATATGGGCGCCTCCTCTCTAACCAGCGAAAAAAAGAACCTAGAAGTTCTTCAGCGGGATCCGTTCTGGTAGTGGCGGGAGCGCAACACCAGCACATCCGAGAGCTGGCGCAATTGACTCTGAACTTGGTCGAGCTGTTTTTTGTCCCGCACATCAATACAGAGATCGATTAGGGCCGTGCGGTTGGCAAAAGTCTGCACCCTAGCATTGCGCACATTGATGCTTTGATCCGAGAGACGGGAGAGGATGTCTCGCAGCACGCCAACGCGGTCAATGACCTCCAGGCGCAGTTCCACGGGGTAGATCTGGGTGCTCTGCCGCAGTTGCTCCTCATTCCAGCGCACTGGCACGAGTCGATCGCCCGGAACTTGAGCCACCCGCGGACAGTCGCGATGATGAATGGTGATGCCCTTGAAGCGGGTGACCACGCCCAGGATGGGATCCCCTGGCAGCGGGTTGCAGCATTTGGCCAACTGGTGCTTCAGGCCCTCCACCCCTAGGATGGGAGATTGGGATCGGCTAGAACCTCGGCCCCCATCGGCCCGCGGCAGCAGCAGCTTGGCTTTCTCAAGGGATCCCTCCTCGGGTGGGGGAGAGACGGCTGGCTTGCTTACCTCCTGCAGCCGATGGATTACCTGTGTGGGGGTTACCTCTCCATAGCCCAGCGCCGCCAGCAAATCCTCCACGCTGCTATAGTTGAGCTTCTCGGCAACCTTTTGCATGCGCTCTGACTTGAGCAGCGCATCGAACCCCGTTTTGCCCAGCTCCCGCTCCAGCAACTGCCGGCCGCGGGCAATATTTTGCTCACGATTGGAGCGCTTAAACCACTGGCGAATGCGGTTGCGGGCTGAACTGGTGGCGACAAAATTAATCCAGTCCAGGCTGGGGTGGGCATTTTTGTGGGTGATGATCTGCACAATGTCGCCGTTGCGCAGGCGGGTATCCAAAGGCACAATCTTGTTGTTTACCCGCGCCCCAGCGCAGTGATCCCCAATTTCGGAGTGAATGCGATAGGCAAAGTCCACCGGGCAGGATCCCTGGGGCAGGGCCAGCAAGTCTCCTTTGGGCGTGAAGACGTAAACCTCGCTCTCAAATAGGTTCTCGCGAATGGTGTCCAGGTATTCTTTGTCGTCCTTGAGGTCGTTTTGCCACTCCAACAGTTGCCGCAGCCAGGTAAAGCGCTCTTCCTCGGGCTTTACGGGGGTGCTGCCGGCTTCTTTGTACTTCCAGTGGGCGGCAATGCCGTATTCCGCCACACGGTGCATCTCTTCGGTGCGGATCTGCACTTCCACCGGTCGGCCCTGTAGGCCAATCACAGCCGTATGCAAAGATTGGTAGCGGTTGGCCTTGGGGAGACCAATGTAGTCTTTGAAACGACCTGGAATGGGGCGAAAACAGTTGTGAACAACCGCCAGCACCCGGTAGCATTCACTCACGGTTTGCACGATAACCCGCACCGCCAGGAGATCGTAGATCTCGTGAAATTCCTTGCGCTGCTGCTGCATCTTGCGGTAGATGCCGTACAGGTGCTTGGGCCGCCCGCTAATCTCAAAGTGCTCTAGCCCCGCTTGAATGAGGTGCTTGCGCAGCTCTTCAATAAACGCTTGGATCTCTGCCTCTCGCTCACTGCGCTTGGCGTTGACCAGCTCTTGGATCTGGCGATAGGCTTCGTGGTCCAGGTACTTAAAGGCCAAGTCTTCCAGTTCCCACTTGAAATGCCAGATCCCCAGCCGGTTGGCTAGAGGCGCAAAGATCTCCATAGTTTCGGCTGCAATCTGTTTTTGCTTGTGGGGGGGTAGATATTGCAGCGTGCGCATGTTGTGCAGGCGATCCGCCAGCTTGACCACAATGACCCGAATGTCTTTGGCCATGGCCACAAACATGCGGCGGAAGTTTTCCGCTTGCTGCTC
>NZ_JANSIY010000092.1:6651-10423 GCF_047462295.1 Synechococcus sp. H60.3
TCGGCCTCTAGGGCCTCCAGGGTAACTTCCGTATCTTCCACAACATCGTGCAGAAGGCCAGCAGCTACAGTAACGGCATCGCCCCCCAGCTCCCGCAGCAGGCTGGCCACGGCCACTGGGTGGGCGATGTAGGGATCCCCTGATTTCCGCTTTTGGCCCTTGTGCAAGCAGTAGGCAAACTCGAAGGCTCGGCGCAGCAAATCTGCCTCTTCGGCCGTGTAGGATCGCAGCCCATCGCCGAGATCTTCAGCGCCTGAAAGCAAAGCCCGCAGCCATCCCGGCACCTCAAAATCAAGGCTATTTAGGTCAAAGCCTCCTTCTAAACTGGTGACCACAGCAGGCTGACCCATGGGAACCTGACAAGAAGGATGGTTTAACTGCTACCTATAGTATCGATCACCGAAGTTCCTTACAGCTTATCCTCGACCTGGCTGCAGGCAGGTTAAGGGAAAAAGCTGCGAAAAAATGCAGCAAAGACGGGCCGTTGATGCTAAGCCCGCCCCTAACCGTGGGGAAAAAGCTAATTGGAGTTAACGTTCTACACCTATCCTATCACTTACCCTACAGCATTCCGTAGCAAGATATACATACCAAGATCTGGTGGAGCTAGCCTCCTGCCAGAGTGCTAGGAGGTGGGAGGGAGTTGCAAAGCCAGAGGCCCTAGCCAACCCTTGCGATAGTCGTTGAGAATTTGCCTTGCTGCTCGCTCGGTATCGCCTCGGTAGCGCCGTTGGGCCAGCTCCTGGATGGCTACGCTGCCAGGAGGGATCGGGTCGGACCAGCCGTAGCGCCGTTGCAGGAGGACTTGGGCCTGGGGCTGCACCTGCAGCAGTTGTTCCACGAAGTAGGCCGCCACGCCCTCAGGGTCGTAGGCGGCTGCGCCGATGTCATCGCAGATGGCCAGCAGCGTGGCTGCCTGTTGATCTGGCAGCGAAGGCGGGAGGATGCCCGGTGAGTCCAGCAAATCCAGCTCCCCTCCCAGCCGCACCCACTGCAGTTGCCGGGTTACCCCAGGGCGCGCGGCACTCTCGGCGGCCCGCCGTCCCAAAAGTCGATTCAGGAGGGCAGACTTGCCCACATTGGGAAAGCCCACCACCACTGCCCGGATGGCCCGCGGCCGCATGCCCCGCTGCTGGCGCCGCTCGTTTACCGACTGCCCCAGCTGTAAGATGGCTTGCTTGAGGCGAGGCACCCCCTCTCCCGATTGGCCATTGGTGGGATAGACAGGGATCCCTTGCTGGGAAAAATACTCCTGCCAAGCTCTGAGATCCCTGGCCTCGATGGCATCGGCTCGGTTAAGCGCCAAAAGGCGCGGCTTGTGCCCCAGCCACTTGTCTAGATCGGGATGGCGACTGGCCAGCGGGATCCGCGCGTCCAAAACCTCAATGACCACATCCACCCGCTGCAGTTGTTCCCGCAATTGGCCAATGGCCTTGGCCACGTGGCCGGGATACCACTGGATGATTGGAGAACTCATGCCAGCAGAACCTGGGATCGAACCCCAGAAGACTCTAAGCCAGGGGCAGGATCCACTCTAGCCTGTCCAGCTTGCTCCTCCTCGGCTCGACTAGCCAACGGAAGTAGAAAAGGATACAGGCAAGAGGCAGATGAAGCCCCTTCCTACTTGTAGGCAAGCTAGCGTTAAGAGACGTAACGGAGGAGGGACTATGGTTAAGCGCGTGCGGTTGGATCCCATTGCCCAAGTGTCGGAAGTGGCCACCAACAGCAACTTGCTCTCGGTGCTGCTGCAGGAAGAGCTGAATGTGTTGAAAGAGTGCGGCGGGCGCGGTCTCTGCGCCACCTGCCATGTGTACGTAAAAGAGGGGATGGAATCGCTCTCACCCATGACCCCGCGGGAGCAGCGTACCCTAGAGGTGATCACCAGCCGCCAGCCCAATTCTCGCCTAGCTTGCCAGGCGCGAGTTCTGGGGGAAGGGGTGGTGGTGGAATTGCCGGTGGGGATGTACATCAATGCCTTTAAGGATATCGAGGTGTTGATTGGGCGGCGGGCGGAGCAGCCCCTTTTGCACCCGATAACTGGCGCCGTTTTGGTGCAAGCGGGCAAGCTAATTACGCGCTCGGTGCTGGAGTCGGTGAAGGATTTGGATCTCAATATCCAAGAGGCTTTGGCCCGCAGCAGCCGAGATTTTTAGGGTTTTACCGCGTTTAAGGCCAGCTTAGCCAGTTTTGAGGAAGGCTCTATGGCCCCTGTGTTTCTTGGGATCGACCTGGGCACTTCGGGGATGCGGCTGGTAGCTCTCTCAGAAGCAGGGGAGATAGTGGGCAAAAGCGAGCGCTCCTGGGATCCCCCAGAAACCAATCCAGGCCGCTGGCTGCGCACCCTGAAGGCACTGCTGGGCCACCTCAAAGCTCAACTGGGGGATCGCTACGCCATTGTTGCCCTCAGTGCCTGCAGCACCTCGGGTACAGTGCTGCCGGTGGACGGACGGGGCATGCCGCTGGATCAGGCCTGGCTGTATTCCGACCGGCGGGGCCAGGCCCAGGCTCAGCGCTTGGGGATCCCTGCCAGTTGGGGGCTTAGCCGCTGGCTGTGGTGGGCAGAAGCCCATCCCGACCAATACCGAGAAAGCTACCTGGCCCATCCGGCGGACTTTCTCTTGAGCCAACTGGGGGGCCGCCAGCGGGTAACTGATCACACCCATGCCCTGAAAAGTGGCTTTGACCTAGAAACCTACACCTGGCCGCGGGAGTGGCTCTCCCAACAGGGCCTTGATCCCAAGCGCTTTCCTGAGGTGGTGGCGCCAGGAACAGTTCTGGGAACGGTGCGGCCTGAGTGGGAGCTGGGATCAGAGGTGCTGATTGCTGCCGGGATCACCGATGGCTGTGCTGGGCAATTGGCTGCAGGGGCTACTCGCTTGGGGCAGGTTTCCACCAGCCTGGGCACAACTCTTATCTTCAAGGCCAACAGCCCTGACCCTGTGCAGACGCCGAGTATCTATTCTCATCTGCACCCCGACCGAACCGGTTGGTGGCCGGGGGCAGCCTCCTTCTGCGGCGGCGGCGTCCTGCCCCACTTCTTTCCCGGCGGCGACTTTGCTGCCTTGGATCAGCAGGCGGAGGTCCATCTGCCCACGGGCCTAGTCAGCTATCCTCTCTGCCGGCCCGGCGAGCGTTTTCCCATCCTGGATAGCGAATTTGCCGGCTTCTTGCCCCAGGCGGAAGTGGGATCCCTTCGCTTTTATGCAGCTCTTTTGGAAGGGGTAGCGATGGTGGAGCGGCTAGGGCTGGAGACCTTGATTGCCCACGGGATCCCGGTGCAAGAGCCGCTGTTAACCACTGGCGGCGGCTGCAAAAGCCCCCTCTGGCTGCGCCTGCGCGCCAGCATCCTCGCCCGCCCCCTGGCAGTGGTCAGGCACCCGGAGCCGGCGGTAGGGGCAGCCATCCTGGCCGCCTCAGCCTATTGGTGCTGTTCAGTGCAGCAGGCTGCCGATCGCTTGGTACAGGTGGAACGCCTCATCCAGCCGGATTCCGAGTGGGTCAAGGCTTATGCCGAGATCTACTCGGAGTTCCGTAGCCGCCTTTTTTCCAATTTCTAGTTTCCAATTTCTAGGGATCTCCCCGAAGGGGGAACACACAAGTCAACGAATCAAAGTAAAGGAGGAGGAATGAAATGTTTCCAATTTCTATGGATCCCCCCGAAGGGGGAACTCCGGGTGGCCGTGAACGAGATCAAAGGCCGTTCCGAGTTTACAATATCTAGGGCTCACCCCAAAGGGGGAACCAGAAGCGCCTTGTGACAGTCCCTATCGGC